>NZ_JAQT01000038.1:58-58119 GCF_000524295.1 Shuttleworthella sp. MSX8B | reverse complement strand
ACACAAAAACTGGGTTGACAGTCACATGTGAAATTCGGGCGAAATCGGATTGACAGCCACATGTGAAATTCGGGCGAAATCGGATTGACAGCCACATGTGAAATTCGGGCGAAATCGGATTGACAGCCATATACCGAAAACCAGATTAAAAAGTTCTATTTGTCACAGAAATGGGCAGCGGAGAAATGTTTTCTCTTTCTCCGCTGCCCCCGGGCTCATTTTCTCTTATAAAATTCCCATTCCACGCGTAAAATTCCTATTCCACGCGCCGTGGCTCAGGGCTTATGCAGCCATGAAAAGATCATTTCGCCCGGCGCTCGACAAGAAAGTTCTCAACGCGATTTACTCAGCGCTGGCCCCGAGCAGATCGCCATTTTCCTCATCAGAAGTCTCATCCGAAAGCTCGTCTGTCATATAGTCGCTGTTCATGGGAACATCCGAGTAGATCTTCATGCCGGTTCCGGCAGGAATCAGCTTGCCGATGATAACGTTCTCCTTGAGTCCGCGCAGGCTGTCAACCTTGCCCTTGGTCGCCGCGTCTGTAAGAACCCTGGTCGTCTCCTGGAAGGAAGCCGCGGACAGCCAGGAATCCGTTGCCAAAGCGGCCTTGGTGATGCCGAGGAGCTCCTGTTCACCGACGGCAAGCTCCTTGCCCTCATTCTCAAGTTCTTCATTGGTATCGACAAAATCCAGGCGGTCAACACGCTCGCCGGGCAGGAAATTAGACTGACCGGGATCCTCAACCGTGATCTTCTTGAGCATCTGGCGGACGATCACCTCGATGTGCTTGTCATTGATGTCTACGCCCTGCAGACGGTATACTCGCTGCACTTCCTGGAGCATGTATTCCTGCAGTGACTTTACACCCTTGATCTTAATAATGTCGTGGGGGTTGACAGAGCCCTCGGTCAGAGGATCGCCGGCCTCCACTTCATCGCCGTCCAGGACTTTGATACGGGAGCCATAGGGGATCAGATAGGCCTTCTCCTCTCCTGTCTTGCGATTGGAGATGATGATCTCGCGCTTCTTCTTATCCTCCCGCATGGTCGCGGTACCTGCGATCTCCGTGACAATGGCGACACCCTTGGGCTTACGGGCCTCAAAGATCTCCTCGACACGGGGAAGACCCTGGGTGATATCACCGCCGGCCACACCGCCGGTATGGAAGGTTCTCATCGTCAGCTGCGTACCGGGCTCCCCGATGGACTGAGCCGCGATGATCCCGATGGCCTCGCCGACCTGAACGGCCTGCCCGGTCGCCATATTGGCTCCGTAGCACTTCGCGCAGACCCCGTGATGCGTGCGGCAGGACAGAATGGTACGGATCTTGATTCTGGCCTTGACATTGCCGGCAATCGGCTTGCCATCCTCGTCGACACCGTTCTCGCAGATTGCGTGAGCGCGGCGCGGCGTGATCATGTGGTTGGCCTTAACGATGATATTGCCGTCAAGGTCGCGGATCTCATTGACGGAGAAGCGACCGGTAATACGGTCTTCGAGGCTCTCAATCTCCTCTTTGCCGTCCATGAAGGCGGACACGTACATGCCGGGGATCTCGCGATCATGGCCCGCGTTGCAGTCGGCCTCACGGACAATCATCTCCTGAGATACATCCACCAGACGTCTGGTCAGATATCCTGAATCCGCGGTACGCAGAGCGGTATCCGACAGACCCTTGCGGGCGCCGTGGGCTGAGATGAAGTACTCTAAGACATCAAGGCCCTCACGGAAGTTGGACTTGATGGGCAGCTCAATGGCCCGTCCTGACGTATCGGCCATCAGACCGCGCATGCCGGCCAGCTGCTTGATCTGCTGATTTGAGCCACGGGCTCCGGAATCAGCCATCATAAAGATGTTATTGTACTGATCCAGATCGTCCAGCAGGGCGTCTGTCAGCTGTTTATCCGTCTGCGTCCAGGTCTGGATCACTTCCTTATAGCGCTCTTCATCTGTGATCAGACCGCGCTTGTAGTTGCGGGTGATCTTCGCGACTGTCTCCTCTGCCTCCTCGATCATGGCGGGCTTCTCGTCCGGGATGGTCATATCGGAGACGGATACCGTCATTCCTGCCAGTGTGGAGTACCTGTAGCCCATCGCCTTGATGGAGTCAAGAACTTCGGCCGTCCTTGTCGCCCCATGGGTATTGATGACCTTCTCCAGGATTTTCTTCAGCTGTTTCTTGCCGACCATGAAATCAACTTCCAGCTGCAGGTAGTCGTCGTCGCTCTTTCGATCGACGAATCCCAGATCCTGCGGAAGAATCTCGTTGAAGACCAGGCGTCCCAGCGTGGTCTCAATCTCGCCGGTGTGCTTTCTCCCATCGGGCAGGTCAACCGTGCGGCGAACCCAGATTCTGGAATGGTAGTTGATGACCTTGTTCTCAAAGGCCAAAAGCGCCTCGTTGACGCTCGCGAAATGCTTGCCCTGGCCGGGCTCTCCCTCGCGCTCCTGGGTCAGATAGTAAATACCCAGAACCATATCCTGTGAGGGAACGGCCACGGGTCCGCCGTCTGACGGCTTCAGAAGGTTATTGGGAGAGAGCAGCATAAAACGGCACTCCGCCTGTGCTTCCTCCGTCAGAGGCAGATGAATCGCCATCTGGTCCCCATCGAAGTCGGCATTGAAGGCAGTACATACCAGAGGATGCAGCTTGATCGCCTTGCCCTCAACCAGAATGGGCTCAAAGGCCTGGATTCCGAGACGATGGAGGGTAGGCGCGCGGTTCAGCATCACGGGATGATTGCGGATGACATCCTCCAGAACATCCCAAACCTCATCCTGCTGCTGCTCGACCATCTTCTTGGCCGCCTTGATATTGCTCGCGGAGCCTCTCTGAACCAGAACCTTCATGACAAAGGGCTTGAAGAGCTCCAGCGCCATCTCCTTGGGAACGCCGCACTGGTAGATCTTTAATTCGGGTCCGACTACAATAACGGAACGGCCGGAGTAGTCCACACGCTTGCCCAGGAGGTTCTGGCGGAAGCGGCCGGACTTGCCCTTGAGCATGTCAGACAGAGACTTCAGAGCCCTGTTTCCGGGTCCTGTCACAGGTCTTCCCCTTCTGCCGTTATCGATCAGAGCGTCTACCGCCTCCTGCAGCATCCGCTTCTCATTGCGGACGATAATATCCGGAGCTCCCAGCTCAAGCAGACGACGCAGACGATTATTGCGGTTGATGATTCTCCGGTAAAGATCATTCAGATCGGAGGTTGCGAAACGACCGCCGTCCAGTTGAACCATAGGGCGCAGATCCGGTGGGATCACGGGAACGACGTTCAGAATCATCCAGGTGGGATCATTGCCGGACTCTAAGAAGGCATTCACGCACTCAAGCCTCTTTAAGGTGTGCGCTCTCTTCTGGCCAGAGGCATTCTCCAGCTCCGCGGACAGGTTCTCAGACTCCTTGGCCAGATCGACCTCAGACAGAAGCTCCTGAATCGCCTCTGCTCCCATGCCGACCTTGAATCCCTCGCCATACTTCTCCCGCGCCTCGGCATACTCATTCTCAGTCAGAACCTGCTTATAGGAGAGGTTGGAATCAGCGGGATCCAGCACGATGTAATTCGCGAAATAGAGGACGCGCTCCAAGGTTCTGGGCGACAGATCCAGCATCAGCCCCATGCGTGAGGGAATCCCCTTAAAGTACCAGATATGCGATACCGGGGCGGCCAGCTCAATATGTCCCATGCGCTCACGGCGGACAGAGGCCTTGGTGACCTCAACGCCGCAGCGGTCGCAGATCACTCCCTTATAGCGGATCTTCTTGTATTTGCCGCAGTGACACTCCCAGTCCTTGGTCGGTCCAAAGATCTTCTCGCAGAAGAGTCCGTCCTTCTCCGGCTTGAGCGTTCTGTAGTTGATGGTCTCCGGCTTCTTCACCTCGCCGCGGGACCACTGACGAATCTTCTCGGGAGAAGCCAGTCCAATCTTAATCGCACTGAATTCCGCCGCTTTGTTCGTGGATTTCTTCATATCTTCAGGCATTTATGGATCTCCCTTCTGATCAATCTTCGTCGCCGAAGTCCTCCTCGGCATCCTGGATGTCTCCGTCCGTATCCTGATCCTCGGAATCTACCAATTCCTCGCTCTCCGCGTCAAACTCCTGCTTGGTGAAGCCGTGCCGACCGAAGTTCTCAACATTCTCGAAGGCTGCGTAGCGCGTGTCATCAGAGCCGTCGATTAAGGCCCTGATCTCGTCGCTGTCCGCGTCGGCATTCTCAGCAGATCCCAAAGCCTCTGCCTTCTCCCTGTTTTTGGCATTGCGCTCCTCCCGGGAGATAAGAGCATTGATATTGGTATTGCCGTACTCCGTCGACTCCATCAGCTTCACTTCTCTGCCGCCGTCATCAAGAACATTGACGTCGAGCGCCAGAGCCTGCAGTTCCTTGAGCATAACCTTGAAAGACTCCGGCGTTCCCGGATCGGGAATGTTCTCTCCCTTGATGATAGCCTCGTAGGTCTTAACGCGGCCGACAACATCATCCGACTTGACGGTCAGAATCTCCTGCAGCGTATGGGCCGCTCCATAGGCCTCCAGGGCCCAGACCTCCATCTCTCCGAATCTCTGACCGCCGAACTGGGCCTTGCCGCCCAGGGGCTGCTGGGTTACCAGGGAGTAGGGGCCGGTAGAACGCGCGTGAATCTTGTCGTCGACCAGGTGATGCAGCTTCAGATAGTGCATGTGTCCGATGGTCGTGGGTCCGTCAAAGGGCTGACCGGTGCGACCGTCACGCAGCTGAACCTTGCCGTCCCTGGAGATGGGAACTCCCTTCCACAGAACTCTGTGGTCGCGGTTCTCAGAGAGATAATCCATGGTCTTCTGATCCAGGATCTCCTGGTACTTATTCTTGAAGTCCTCCCAGGGCTCATTGACATAGTCATTGGCCATTTCCAGCGTATCTCCGATCTCGCGCTCGCTCGCGCCGTCGAAGACAGGCGTTTCAATATTGAGGCCAAGGGCCTTGGCGGCCAGGCTCAGATGGATCTCCAGGACCTGTCCGATATTCATACGCGAGGGCACGCCAAGGGGATTCAAGACGATGTCCAGGGGACGGCCGTTGGGAAGGAAGGGCATATCCTCGACAGGGAGAACGCGGGATACGACACCCTTATTTCCATGTCGTCCGGCCATCTTATCGCCGGGGCCGATCTTGCGCTTCTGCGCGATGTAAATACGGACCGCCTTGTTGACGCCGGGATTCAGCTCGTCGCCATTCTCCCTTGTAAAGATCTTGGCGTCTACAACAATCCCGTACTCACCATGCGGAACCTTCAGAGAGGTATCTCTCACCTCTCTTGCCTTCTCTCCGAAAATAGCGCGAAGCAGCTTCTCTTCCGCCGTCAGCTCTGTCTCTCCCTTGGGGGTAACCTTTCCCACCAGAATATCACCGGAGCGAACTTCCGCGCCGATGCGAATGATACCGTTCTCATCCAGATCCTTGAGGGCCTCATCTCCGACGCCGGGAACATCTCTGGTAATCTCTTCCGGTCCCAGCTTCGTGTCACGGGATTCCGTCTCATATTCCTCGATATGGATGGATGTGTAGACATCGTTCTCGACCAGGTTCTCTGACAGAAGAACCGCGTCCTCGTAATTATACCCCTCCCAGGTCATGAAACCGATCAGGGGGTTCTTGCCGAGAGCCAGCTCTCCCCGCGATGTGGAGGGCCCGTCAGCGATTACCTCGCCGGCCTCGACACGGTCGCCCTTGAAGACGATAGGCCGCTGATTATAGCAGTTGGACTGGTTTGACCGTTCAAACTTGGTCAAAAGATACTCATCTCTTCCACCGTCATCCGTCTTGATAATAATGCGATTGGACTCGGCCGCCTCAACGGTTCCCGCCGCTCGGGCCAAAACACAGACCCCGGAATCGACTGCCGTCTTTGGCTCCATGCCGGTGCCAACAACCGGAGCCTCTGTCGTCAGAAGAGGCACTGCCTGCCGCTGCATGTTGGATCCCATGAGGGCGCGGTTCGCGTCGTCGTTCTGAAGGAAGGGGATCAGAGCCGTCGCGACAGAGAATACCATACGGGGAGAAACGTCCATATAGTCAAAGGCTCCCCGGTCATAAGTCTGGGTCTCATCGCGGAAACGGCCGGATACCTGCTTGTGGACAAAATGCCCGTCCGCGTCCAGGGGCTCATTCGCCTGGGCCACGTGGTAATTATCCTCCTCATCGGCCGCCATGTAGACAACCTCTTCGGTGACACGCGGATTGTCCGCGTCGGATTTGTCGATCACACGGTAAGGCGCCTCGATAAATCCGTACTCATTGATGCGGGCATAGGAAGCCAGCGAATTGATCAGACCGATATTGGGTCCCTCAGGAGTCTCGACCGGGCACATACGGCCATAGTGGGTGTAGTGCACGTCTCGAACCTCGAATCCGGCGCGGTCTCTTGAGAGTCCGCCGGGGCCAAGGGCAGACAGGCGCCGCTTATGGGTCAGCTCGCCCAGAGGATTGTTCTGATCCATGAACTGCGACAGCTGTGAGGAGCCGAAGAACTCCTTGACCGCTGCCGTCACGGGCTTAATGTTGATCAGGCTCTGCGGGCTGATCGTCTCGACATCCTGGGTTGACATGCGCTCACGGACCACGCGCTCCATGCGTGACAGACCGATCCGATACTGGTTCTGGAGGAGCTCTCCGACCGCGCGGATACGGCGATTGCCCAGATGATCGATGTCGTCGTCATTGCCGAGTCCATATTCCAGATGCATGTTGTAGTTGATCGAGGCAAAGATATCGTCTCTTGTAATATGTCTCGGAATCAGGTCATGCGCATCGCGCCGGATCGCCTCCAGAAGATCCTCCCTGTTGGGATTTTCCCGCATTAGCTGCTCCAGGACAGGATAATAGACCTTCTCATTGATTCCATAGGCCCTGGGGTCGTCGATATCCACATGCGCACTGATATCGACCATGAGGTTGGACAGGACCTTCACATTGCGGGTCTCTGTCTGAATCCAAACGAAGGGAACGCCGGCATTCTGGATTCGATCCGCCAGCTCCTGGTCAACCCTGCTGCCGGCAGAAGCCAGGATCTCACCGGTTGACTGATCCACCACATCTTCCGCCAGGATCTGCTTATTGATCCGCTTGCGCAGGGCCAGCTTCTTATTAAACTTGTAACGGCCGACCTTGGCCAGATCATAGCGTCTGGGATCAAAGAACATCCCGCTGATCAGACTCTCCGCGGACTCGACCGTCAGAGGCTCACCGGGGCGGATTTTCTTGTAGAGCTCCAGAAGGCCTCCCTCGTAAGAGCCCTGGGGCGCCTGTTCCGTAATGGAAGTGTCTTTCTCAAAAGAGGCCAGAATCTTAGGCTCCTCACCGAACATCTCGATGATCTCCTGGTTGCTGCCCAGTCCCAGAGCTCGAATCAGAACCGTGATCGGAACCTTGCGGGTGCGGTCAACGCGAACATAGAAGACGTCGTTGGAATCCGTCTCATACTCCAGCCAGGCTCCGCGATTGGGAATGACAGTCGCGGTAAAGAGCTCCTTGCCGATTTTGTCATGGTCAATTCCGTAGTAGATACCAGGCGAGCGGACCAGCTGAGATACAATGACGCGCTCCGCGCCGTTGATGACAAAGGTACCTGTCTCCGTCATCAGAGGAAGATCCCCCATGAAGATCTCATGTTCGTTGATCTCGTCGGTCTCCTTATTATAGAGGCGAACCTTTACCTTAAGAGGAGCAGAGTATGTGGTGTCCCTGGCCTTGCATTCCGGAATGGTGTATTTGATCTCATCGGTACACAGGCGGAAACCCACGAACTCCAAGCTCAAATGGCCGCTAAAATCCGAGATGGGGGAGATATCATCGAATGCCTCCTTCATGCCCTCATCGAGAAACCACTTGTAAGAGTCTCTCTGAACTGCAATGAAATTGGGCATCTCGAGAACTTCCTTGGAGCGCTTATAGCTCATGCGGACTCCCTTGCCGGATTTCACCAGATGTACTCTGTTCTTCTCCATTGACGTTTCACCTCTCGTTCAATCTTCGCATCCCGCAGAAGGCCAAAGAAGGCCGCAAAAAGCTGCAGGAAGCTGCTGTGATAGGTTCCTGTAAAAGGGCGCAATATGCCTATTGCGCCACAATAGTGCAACCTACATACTACTACGGCTTATCAAGGCCTGTCAACCGACAATTTTCAACCAGTTTTTCGGCGGTTTTTCGGCCAGATTTTCAGCACATCAATTTTTGACCTGAGAAGCGAGCAAGTAAATCAGAGAGAAGCATCAGAAAAGCAACCAGAAAAACGGTACTCCCTTCCATCAAAAAAGCCGCAGCCCACACGCGGTGAACTGCAGCCCTTTCTCTGCATAGGAACAGGATCTCTGGCAGACATCTGCTCCGTCCTCTGTATCAAATGATAGAAGTGAAGCCTCTTACTTAAGGGTAACCGTAGCGCCCTCAGCCTCGAACTTCGTCTTGAGCTCCTCAGCCTCTTCCTTGGAAACGCCCTCCTTGAGCACCTTGGGAGCTGCCTCAACAGCCTCCTTAGCCTCCTTGAGACCAAGACCCAGAGCATCACGGACAACCTTGATGACCTTGATCTTATTGACGCCGATAGAAGTCAGCTCTACATCGAACTCTGTCTTCTCCTCAGCGGCCGCGCCGGCAGCGCCGCCAGCTGCGACAACAACGCCAGCTGCTGCGGATACACCGAACTCTTCCTCGCAAGCCTTAACAAGATCGTTAAGCTCGAGCACAGAAAGCTCCTTGATCGCCTCGATAAACTCTTCCGTCGTTAACTTAGCCATTTTTATTTCCTCCATAAATATTGATGATCACAGTATTTTCTGATTCAAAGCGCACGCATCAACGCGCAATTACTCTGCAGGGGTCTCCGCTGCTGCCTGAACGGGCTCTTCTGCGGGAGCCTCGGCTGCTGCCTGAGCGGGCTCTTCTGCGGGAGCTTCGGCTGCTGCCTGAACGGGCTCTTCTGCAGGAGTCTCGGCTGCTGCCTCAGCAGGCTCTTCGGCAACTGCCTCGCCGCCCTTCTCCGCGATCTGATTGAGAACACGGGCCAGGTTGGTGACAGGAGCCTGGAAGCTGCCCAGCAATCTGGAAATGAGCTCGTCTCTTGAAGGTACGGACGCGATTGCCTGAATCTCCTCCGCGTCGTAGAACTTGCCCTCGACAACGCCGGCCTTCAGCTCAAGCTTGGGAGCCTTCTTGGCGAAGTTGGCAAGTACGCGCGCGGCGGCGGTTGCGTCGTCCCTGGAGATCGCGATTGCGTTGGGTCCCTCGAGAACATCTGCCAGGCCCGCGAAATCAGTATCCTTGATCGCGAATCTGACCATGGTGTTCTTGTAGACCTTGTAAGAAACGCCCGCTTCTCTCAGGTCCTTACGCAGCTCAGTATCTTCAGCGACCGTCAAGCCACGGTAATCAACCACAACAACAGAAGCTGCGTCCTGAATGCTGTCGGCGATTTCCTGAACGATCGGCTGTTTTAACTCTACTTTTGCCATGTATTGGTTTCCTCCTTATTAGATTTCAATTTGCGACATAAACCGAAAAACCTCACCGTCCTAAGACAGTGAGGCAGATGATCCTACGTATCACAGACAGGCTGTGTTCGTCGTCCTCCTCGGCAGGTCGATCTACGTTACGCCTTGCGGCACCTGCTGTCTTCGGTAAAGATGCTTACGCATTATAACTGGAATTGTATATGGTGTCAATCCTCAGGCAAACTGTGTCGTGTTTACCTTGACGCCGGCCCCCATGGTAGGCGCAAGAGTCACACTCTTCAGATACTGACCCTTCAGGCTTGAGGGTCTTGCCTTGACGATTGCGTCCATTAAGCTCTGGAAGTTGTCCGCTAACTGCTCATCGGTGAAGGAAGCCTTCCCGATCGGCACGTGAATAATATTGGCCTTGTCAAGGCGGTACTCGATCTTACCTGCCTTGATGTCGTTGACTGCCTTGGTGACATCCATCGTAACGGTTCCGGCCTTGGGGTTTGGCATTAAACCCTTTGGTCCGAGGACACGGCCGAGACGTCCTACAACGCCCATCATGTCCGGGGTAGCTACAACAACGTCGAAATCGAGCCATCCCTCGTTCTGGATCCTGGGGAGCAGGTCCTCAGCTCCAACGAAATCAGCTCCTGCGGCTGTCGCTTCCTCAGCCTTGTCACCCTTGGCAAATACCAGGACGCGAACGGTCTTGCCGGTACCGTGGGGGAGTACAACCGCTCCACGGATCTGCTGCTCCGCGTGACGACCGTCACAACCGGTGCGGATGTGAACTTCAATGGTCTCATCGAACTTGGCAGTCGCGTTCTTCTTAACCTGGCTGATCGCCTCCGCCTTATCAAGCTCTACCGTCTTATCGTAGCTCTTGACGGCCTCCTGATATCTCTTACCTCTCTTCATGATTACCTCCTGTGGTAGTAGCGGGAGAAGATCCCCTCCCACAAATTCTCTTGTAAAGACAGCAAACCGCTTTCCTTCAATCTGCCGTCATCCCCTGGTTATAAAACTGCCCTCCGGCCTCTTATGACCCGCGACTTAGCCGCGAACCAAACGGGGTCAGTCAACAATCTCAATTCCCATACTGCGCGCGGTACCCGCGATCATAGACATTGCGGCCTCAATATCCGCAGCGTTCAGATCGGGCATCTTGGTCTCAGCGATCTCCTGAACCTGTGCCCTGGTGATCTTGGCGACCTTGTTCTTGTTGGGCTCGCCGGACGCCTTCGCGATTCCGCAGGCCTTCTTGATCATGACCGCAGCCGGAGGGGTCTTGGTGATAAATGAGAAGCTTCTGTCAGTGTAGACAGTGATAACAACGGGGACGATGGTATCACCCATGTTCGCTGTCTTCGCGTTGAACTGCTTGGTGAACTCTACAATGTTCACTCCGTGCTGACCAAGCGCGGGTCCTACGGGGGGGGCAGGGGTTGCCTTGCCCGCGGGGATCTGAAGCTTGATATATCCTTCAATTTTCTTTGCCATTTTGGAAATGCCTCCTTAATTCATTTTCTGAACGTCCGTGAAACTGATTTCAACCGGCGTCTCACGGCCAAAGAGCTCAACGTTAATGGTGAGACTCTGTTTATTGGGGTTCATCGCCTGAACGACACCGACCGTATCCTTCCAGGCGCCTCCGATCACGCTGACCGTATCGCCAACGCCGAAGTCGACCTCAATATTTTCGGTATGAATTCCCATCTTGCTCATTTCTCTCTCAGTCAGAGGGACAGGATCGGATCCGGGGCCGACAAAGCCGGTCGCGCCTCTGGTGTTGCGTACGACATACCAGGTATCGTCATTCATATACATGTTGATCAGAACATAGCCGGGAAAAATCTTCTTGGAGACAGTCTTGCGGACGCCGTTCTTCACTTCTACGACATCCTGCATGGGGACCATAACCTCGAGGATCTGATCTTGCAGATGACGATTGGCCACCGTCTTCTCAATATCAGCCTTCACCTTGTTCTCATACCCCGAATAGGTGTGTGCCACATACCAGTGTGGTTCCGTATCGTGCCGAGTTGCCAATTCTCTCCTCCTTGTACAGCCTTACAGCTATCACTTCAGATTGAAATTCACCAGAAAATTAAGCCCGAAGTGGACAACGAAATCGACAGCCACAATAATTGCGGCAGTGATAACGCTAGTCACAACGACCGCTACCGATTCTCTGGACACCTGGTTGATTGAGGGCCATGTAATCTTAGAGAATTCATGCTTGATTCCTGTCCAAAAACCGGTCTTGGACTTTGATTCATTTGCCATAGCGTCTCCTAGCTGAGATTATTTTGTCTCTTTGTGCAGAGTGTGTCTCTTGCAGAAGGGGCAATACTTCTTGGTCTCAACACGATCGGGATGCGTCTTCTTATCCTTGGTCGTGTTGTAGTTCCGTCTCTGGCATTCTGTGCATGCCAATGTTATTCTTGTGCGCACAACTTCTACCTCCAATTTCATTAAGAGTATGCTGTCGCGTCAATTCCTGTCCTTCGGGCGGAAAGTACCCGAAAATAGACATAAAAAAAAGACGCTCTTCCATCGCCAAAATAATATAGCATAGAGGGGAAAGCCGCGTCAATCTATTTCTGCCGGGGAGGCGGGGAAGCTCCCCATTCAAAATTGAAAAAAGAAAGGCTTCGTATATAATGAAGACAATCATATGACTAGAGAAGAGGTGCCCTATGTTTCAGATTGACTTTACGCAGCCGATACATGTCCATTTCATTGGCATCGGCGGTATCAGCATGAGCGGTTTGGCTGAGATCCTGCTGGACCGTCACTTCACGGTTTCCGGCTCCGACCGGTCTCCCTCCGCGATCACAGAACACCTGTCTTCCCTGGGCGCGAAGATTGCCTGTCCCCAGTCCGCCGCCAATGTCACGGACGACATCGACTGCTTCGTCTACACGGCCGCCATCTCCCCGGATAACCCCGAATGGATTGCCGCAAGCGCCAGCAAAAAGCCCATGCTGACCCGGGCCCAGCTCCTGGGACAGATCATGAGCCACTACCCGGAGTCCATCGCCATCGCGGGAACGCACGGCAAGACCACAAGCACATCCATGATGTCCATGCTCCTTTTAGAGTCCGATCAGAAGCCCACCATCTCTGTCGGCGGTATCTTAGACGCCATCCACTCCAATGTCCATGTGGGAAACTCTGACCGTTTCGTCGCCGAGGCCTGCGAATACACCAACTCCTTTTTGGAGTTTTACCCCAAGTACAGTGTCATCTTAAACATTGAGGCAGAACATCTGGACTTCTTTAAGGATTTGGACGATATCCGCCGCTCCTTTAAGCGCTTTGCCGAGAACACGGCCGACAAGGGTCTGCTCGTCATCAACGGTGAAATCAATGACTGGCAGTCTCTGGTCGCCGACGTCAAATCCGATGTACAGACCTATGGTTTCGACGACAGCTGCGACTGGTATCCCAGCCAGATCAGCTATGATCACTTCGGCTGTGCCAGCTTCATTCCCCATTTTCGCCAGCAGACCCTTCCTCTGATCCGGCTGCATGTGCCGGGCCGCCATAACATCGGCAATGCCCTCTCCGTCCTGGCGGTCGCTCACCGCATGGGCCTGAGCGAAGAAGAGATCCGGGAGGGCTTTGCCAAGTTTCACGGAGCAGACCGCCGCTTCCAATATAAGGGGAAATTCCATGGGGCTACCGTCATCGACGACTACGCCCACCACCCCACAGAGATCCGCGCCTCGTTAGCAGCCGCCAAGAACTATCCGCACAAGCGCATTGTCGTCGTATTCCAGCCCCACACCTATACCAGAACCAAGGCCTTCTTAGAGGACTTTGCCGACGCCCTTTCCGCCGCGGACCAGGTCATCCTGGCCGATATCTATGCGGCCAGAGAACAGGATATTTACGGCGTCAGCTCCCTGGATATCAAGAAACGGCTGGACGCCGCCGGCGTCGACTGTCTCTATTTTCCTTCTTTCGAGGAAATTGAGGACTATCTGAAGAAAAATTCTATCGACGGGGACCTGTTGATAACCATGGGGGCCGGAAATGTCGTGCAGATTGGAGAGGACTTGCTCCGCTAAGACTTATCCACCTCTTCCACACCTGTCTGTCTCTTTTTATTCACAGCCGGTGTGGATTTTTTTGCCCCTGTCCATAGGCTTTTTAGGCATTTATCCACATACGCACAATTGGAGCGGAGCCTCTTTCTTCCGGGCTCTGCGCCTTTTTCGCCGCCTGTCTCTATGGTATAATCGCAGGCGTGTTTCAAGGAAAAAAAGGGAAGTTATCATGTCAGATGTAAAGATCCATACCAGCGACGGCAGGCAGGTGACCTGCGTTCCAAACGCGTTTATTGACCGCTATATGAGGGATGCCAACGGGGAATATGTCAAGGTCTACCTCTATCTTCTCCGCTGTCTGGAGGACCGCCATATGGATCTGTCTCTGCCAAGCATTGCCGACCATCTGGATCTGACGGAAAAGGATGTGCGCCGGGCCCTCTCTTACTGGGAGTCCGTCCTGATCCTGCGCCTGGAGTACAACGCGAAGGATCAGCTGACCGGGATCTGTATGCTCAATCTTCCGGAGAAAGAGAATATCCTTCCCGATGCAGACAGAATGTCAGGCCCCGTCTCCCCTGTGATCGATCCTGGTACGGGAAAGTATCCTTCCATCAATGATCGGCCTGCCTACAGCCCCGAGCAGATCAATGCCTTTTCCGCGGATGAAAGTGTCCGCGAGCTCCTCTATGTCGCTCAGACTTACTTCGGCAGGCCCCTGACCCACAAGGAGATTGAGACCATTCTCTATTGGAAGGACAGCCTTCACTTCTCTTCCGAGCTGATCGAGTATCTGATTGAATACTGTATTGATAACAGTCATTCCTCCATCTACTATATGGATCGGATCGCTCTCTCCTGGGCTGAGAAGAAGATCCTCGATCCCCAGGAGGCCAAGAAACAGAACGAGATCCGCTCTTCTGTCTACCGGACCGTGATGAATGAGTTCGGCATCAAAAATCGCTCCATGGCCGCCAGTGAGCAGGAGCATCTGCAGCATTGGGTCTGTGACCTCAAATTCGACGAGGAAATTGTGGCGGAAGCCTGCCGCAGAACCATTTCCAATATTTCCAGGCCCAGCTTCGAATATGCCAACAGTATCTTAAACAGCTGGTACCGCCAGGGCGTATCCAGCCGCGCTGACATCATGCAGCTGGATGCAAGGTACATGGAGCAGAAAAAGACCTCCTCTGACAGCCAAAAGACCGGCGGACAGACGCAGGCCGGCGGCTGGCAGACAGCCGCCAGCAAGAAGAACCGCTTTCATAACTTCTCCCAGGGAGACTACGATATCGCAGCTTTAGAAGACGCCCTGATCAAGAACTGAGGATCCTATGCCACTGACCAACACACAGTATGACCAGCTGATGCGGGAATACCAGCAGAAACAGTTCCGCAATCGGCGCATCATCGATGCCAGACAAGCTGAGCTCTACAAGAAGCTTCCCCTCCTGCGTGATCTTGACGACCAGATCCGCTCTGTCAGCATGCAGGCGGCCCGCGCCAGAATCAAAAAAAACGGGGAGACGGACGGGGAGACAGATTCGGAGAACTCCCCCTCTAAATCGGCATTGCATGAGCAAATCAAAGACCTCTGCCGACAGAAAATACAGACGATGGAGGAGGCTGGCTATCCCTCCGATTACCTGGTCCCACCCTATGATTGCCCTGACTGTCAGGACACCGGCTATATCAATGGCCGGCGCTGCCACTGTTTTAAGCAGGCGGCGATTGATCTGATCTACACCCAGTCCAATCTGACCGACCGCTTTCAGAGTGAGAATTTCGACCTCTTCCGGCTCGACTATTACTCCAGAGAGCAAATTGACCCCAGAAGCGGCAAATCTTCCTACGAAATTGCCAAAGAGGCCCTTGCTTTCTGCCATTCTTATGTGGACAATTTCGACAGAGATGGTGGTAACCTAATGCTGATCGGTATGCCCGGCATAGGAAAGACCTTTCTGTCCAACTGCATCGCCAACGCGCTCATGCAAAAGGGGCACTCGGTAATCTACTTCACCGCCTTCCAATTGCTCAAGGCCTTTGAAGCTTCCACCTTCCGCCACGACGAGGAGGCCGGCAGGGAATCCGATAACATTTTCAGCTGTGACCTGCTGATCATCGACGATCTCGGCACGGAGATGAATAATTCCTTCACCAACTCCAAGTTCTTTGAGGTGGTCAACGAGCGCCTCCTGCGGAAGAAATCCACCGTGATTTCCTCCAACCTGGATATGGGTCAACTGCGGGATACCTATTCGGACCGCGTCTACTCCCGCCTGGCCAGCAATTATTCTTTCATCCGGCTCTACGGACAGGATATCCGTGTCCTTAAGAAAATAGAGCAATCGTAAACCCAACAATAAGGAGAGCAAAATGCCAAATGACAAGCTGTTACTGGAGAGCAACCCGGTCGCGCCCCTGGGAGTCATCCCCCTCAAGAGCTGCACTGATATCGGAGACCGGATCAACCGCTGGCTGACCACCTGGCGCCAGGAGAGGGATTCAGAGCGCGCCAACAGCAATGAAGAGCCCGTCTACACGGAGGGGAGCTACATTGTCAAAGCTCACACCCCCCGCTTCGGCTCCGGTGAGGCCAAGGGTACCATCGAGCAATCCGTGCGCGGCTTAGACCTCTATATCATGGTCGACGTCACCAACCACAATCTGACTTACGACATGTGCGGCGAGTGCAACCACATGTCTCCCGATGACCACTACTCCGACTTAAAGCGTATCATCGCCGCAGTTGAGGGCAAGGCTCATCGCATCACAGTCATTATGCCCTTCCTCTACGAGGGCAGGCAGCACCGCCGCTCCTCCAGAGAATCCTTAGACTGCGCGCTGGCCCTGCAGGAGCTGGTCTCCATGGGCGTCGACAATATCATCACCTTCGACGCGCACGATCCCAGGGTTCAGAACGCCATCCCCCTGCACGGCTTTGACACCGTGACCTGCGCATATCAGTTCATCAAGGGAATTTGCCATAACTGCGATGACCTCAAGCTGGACAATGATCATCTGATGATCATCTCCCCCGATGAGGGCGGCACCCAGCGCGCCGTCTACATCGCCTCTATCCTGGGCGTTGAGATGGGCATGTTCTACAAGCGCCGTGACTACTCCAGGATCGTCGACGGCCGCAACCCCATCGTAGCCCACGAATTCCTGGGCGCTCCCGTCGAGGGCAAGGATGTCTGGATCGTCGACGACATGATCGCTTCCGGCGAGTCCATGATCGATGTCGCCTCTGAGCTCAAGCGCCGCGGGGCGAACCGAATCTTCGTCATCGCCACCTTCGGCCTCTTCACCAAGGGTATGGCCAGATTCGACAAGGCCATCGCGGACGGGATCATCTACAAGGTCGTCACCACCAATCTGGTGTACCAGAGCGAAGAGCTCCTCTCCCGCGACTACTACATCAGCTGCGGAATGAGCAAGTACATCGCCTATATCATCGACACCTTGAATCACGACAATTCCATCGCCAGACTCCTGGATCCCTATGACCGAATCCAGAGACTGGTAAGCAAGTACAAGGAGGAGCACAAAGAGGCATAAGGATCTATCCGGCCGGATCAGAGAAACCTTCTAATCACAGGGTGCTATTTCCTGTGTATTCGTCTGTCTAACAATAAGAACCAGCTACTATATCACGCATACTTTCCTCCGGGAAAGGCGAAATATAGTAGTTGGTTCTCTGTTTTTAGACAATCATGCATGCCGCAGATCGTATGCTCATACAGATATTTCTGCCCTTTGTCCCTTCCGGGGAGGCCTGCTCTGTGCGATGAAAACTAGCAACCATCTTCGTTTCTTGCGCAAAATTCCTATAGGTATCCAGATCTCCAATAACTGTCGCATAATTTTCGGACAGAACAAGCGCCTGCCCCTGATCCTCATAGAGATTCCTGACCGAAGTCAGCACATTATCAGAATCAATTCTCTTTGGCTCCTTGCCAGTCATATATTTGATCTGATCCAAAGCGAAATTGGTATTGTCCTCATCCACTCATTTCAAAGTCCTTTTCCATCAGAGTCCAGATCCGGAGGGCTCCCCTCTCTCTTTTCATCTTTTCTTTCATTCATACTTAGAGGGCGAAAGGTTGGCACCGCCTGTCGAATCGCTTCTGTCATAGCCTCTGCATTTTGCATGGCAAGAATCTGCAAATGCTGGATTTGCGCCAGAAAAGCAGCCGGATCAAAATGGATCGGCGACGCGATATAAATCAAGTTATTTGGCGTCTTGCGTATCCCTTCTTCTGCCATCAGTTTCTCCTCATAAAGCTTCTCTCCCGGGCGAAGACCTGTATATTGAATCTTAATATCCACTCCCGGTTTATAACCTGCCAGACAAATCATTTTTCTGGCCAGATCGTCAATTCGAACCGGTTCTCCCATATCCAGAATAAATATCTCTCCTCCACGGGCGTAACTTCCTGCCTGCAGAACCAAACTAGCCGCCTCCGGAATCGTCATAAAAAAACGGGTCATGTCTGGATGCGTAACTGTGACGGGGCCGCCTCTTGCTATCTGGCGCTGAAAAATCGGTATCACAGACCCATTGCTTCCAAGCACATTCCCAAAACGCACAGCCACCAAGTCCGTCTTCGCGTCTCTCATGCGCTCCGCAAGCATCGCCTTGCATTCCGACTCCCCATCACAATCAGCAAGTTCCAGAATCTGTCCCTGCTCTCCCTCTTTCATCAGACGGTCAAACGCCTGTATCACCTGCTCACAGATCCGTTTTGAAGCCCCCATAACACTGGTGGGATTGACTGCCTTATCTGTGGAAATCAGCACGAACTTCTCCGCCCCGAATGCCGCCGCTGCCAGAGCCGTCTTATATGTCCCCCCCACATTATTTTTTATCGCCTCACAGGGACTGTCTTCCATAAGTGGCACATGCTTATGCGCAGCCGCATGAAAGACAATATCCGGACGAAATTTTTCGAACAGATCCAGCAACTTAAGAAGATCTCTCACCGATCCGATCTGAACGGTCAGATTCAGATCGGGATACCGCTCCATAAGTTCCCGCTGAAGACCATAACTACTGTTCTCGTAGATGTCAAAGATAATTAATTGCTTTGGTTGATTCTTCGCTATCTGCCGACAGAGTTCAGAGCCAATGGAACCTCCACCTCCGGTCACAAGAACGTTCTTATTGCAAATAAAATCACTGATTTTACTTAAGTCTATCCTCCTGGATTTGCGCCCCAGGAGTTCTTCTGTAGAAAAATCATCCAGATGATCAAATATGTCTCGATCGTACTGTTCCATGTCAATAACCCATTTTCAACTCTTACTCGCATCTATATATGATATGGGCATCAAAAAGTCATCGCTGCGCTGTAGCGCAAACGCTCCATAACAACTACATCTTTAACACTTTAATTATTATATTATAAAGAAAAGTTCTTTCTCAATCTGTCATTGACCCCCTCGGATGTCAAAAACACCGAGGGGGTCAATGATTCATAACGATGGAATACTCGCGAAGAGTGCATTTCATTGTGCCACTGTCTACAGCTCTATAATAAATGTTTACTTCCGCGTCAGCCTGTGCCCTCTATGCAGGCCGCGCGGAAAGAGGATCCGATAGCAGGCCAATCCGAAAGCCAGGAGACCGACAAGGTAGATCGCGCCCAGGCTGAACAAGAGGAAAATATCCAGAATCCGAATCATCAGAGCTGATAGGTCTAACATAAGAACCTCCCTTCTCCAAATACAATTCCTTCTTCAGCCCAAACATAACGCGATCCGCGGAAGATGGCAAGATGAAAGATTCACTAAATATTCAGCTGTTTTTTGTCTATTTTTCAGACCCGATCCCCGTCGTTTTCAGAGCGGTACAGCTTCACTTTCAGGCCCCAGCTAATTCGCTTTCACGTAGGACAGGAATACATTTCCCGCCTCCTCCAGCTGCCCGCTGATGCTGTCCATTCTGGCGGAAATCACATTTCCCGTCTGAGGCTGAAAATAGCGGATCGTATCAGCGGAATAACCCACAATCAAGATAGCCTCGCCGCCCGGCAAGAGGGCATAGACCGCGCTTCCCTTGGACACATAGTAGAGAACCTGTGACAGCTTTGCCCCGGTCAAATCCACTGCCAGAAATCCCTGCAGACTCTCGTCGAGAATCTGTGCCGGTCGCTTGCCCTGAGCAGTCAGGTCAGAGACCTTCGTCGGCTTCTTCTCCCTCATTAAGATGGCGGACAGAGCCTGGCTGGAAGCGTCTGCCCCCTTGTCGGTGTCATTGACCTTAAAACCGCTCAGCGCTCCGACATAAGCCCGCTTATCCCTGCGCCAGATAGTATGCGCCTTGCTGTCCACCACCAGTCCCATGTCCGCGTCGGCCCGATCGATGGCATCGATCAGGCTGTCGGTCGTCAGGTCTACCCGGCTCCCCTGATAGACAAAATATCGCAGGTCCTGGTCGCCGGGATCCAGCTGCAGACTCGCCTTCTTCGGCGCGGCTGCCAGATCAGTCCTCTGAAAACGCAGCGCCTGCGCCTTCTCCTGTCCGGTCGTCTCCCGGCCGGAATCAGTCATCTGCACTGTAGTCACCATTCCCAGACCCGGATCCTCCTGCGCCTGAATCTCACAGAAATCGGATTTCTCAGTGAGACTCTTCTGTATGCTGTCCGAATCAGCAGACACATAGTGGTCGCCCTGTCTTCTGACCCTGCGCAAGGTCAGCGTCGCCCCGCCGCGGCCAGCGCCCACCACAAAGAGCCCGTCCTTCTGGTAGGTCAGCAGTTCTTTGTCCTCCGAAATACTGTGGATCTTGACCTGATACATGGGACTGATCACATTGCCTGCCGCGTCCTTGGTCTGGTCCGACGGACGGATGACACCGTAAGCCAGATCCTCGCCCATAAAGGCCAGAACCTGTATCTTCTTCCCATCTGAGGCGGTCAGATCCCTCTTCTCTCCCGTCTCAAAATCCATAATGTGAATCTGGTCGGCCGGTTCGCTGGCCTCTGTGTAAGCCAGATAGCGCCCGGAGGCAGAAACCGCGTACTGTCCCTTTTTCAGCCCCCGCAGCAGCTCTGTCGTCTTCCCCCTGTTTAAGTCGATTCGAACTGCCGTCCCGTCAACTATCAGGTAAAAATCCCGTCTCCCGTTCATATAGAGCAGGTCTGAGAAAGAAGCCTTCAGGATCTGATAGGAATCCCCGCTTCTGACGAAGGCCTTCTCCAGGGCCTGTCCTGTCACAGAGTCATAGTGGTACAGGTTGATCCCCACCTGACCTTCATGAGGCCCGGCATTCATGTACCCGTACACCACAAAATCCATGCTTCCCGACTCATCCACGCCAAGCAGCTTATATGCGTGGTCCGCGCAGTTGCCGCGAGGATCTGTCAGATCGCTGTCATCCCGAAAGGAAAAGATCCGCTTGAGGCTTTTCTTCCCCTGATCATAAGTAAAGAGATCTCCGCCGGAGACGAAGCTGATCAGGCTTCCGGTCTCATTGGACAGACAATTCAGATTCCCATTGCCCACACCCAGGTTCAGTCTGGCTCCCGTCACAGAGATGCTTCCGTCCGTCTGGATGGGATCCATCCGCCTCTGATAATCCATCAGATACATGCGCCTTGTGCTGTAGCGAACCCGAAAGTACTCATGCACCGTAAAATAGCGGCTTGTCCCCTGGTCATCCTTCCTCAGGATGAAGCTGGACTCCAGCATACAGTAATTGGCATTGATATCCGTGAAGGAATAATCCGGTTCCCGGACCTGGCCGGCCTTCAGAGAGCCATAACCGATCTGGTCAATTCCGGAATCCAAATTCACATCTGTCAGGTCTGTCGAGTTCGCCTCCCGGCTCGGATCATTCAGATAGACGGACAGGTCCCTGTACTGGTCTGACAGGCTTTTTGCGTGAAAATCCCTGGCGAAGTCAAAGATCTCCTCTACGTGATCATCCCTGGTCTTTAATACCCTGGTATAATAGTAGATCTTCTCCTTGGATCCGGTCAGCTGGAGGGTTAAGGTCAGCAAATACTCCGTCTCATCCTCCAATTTGCCGGACAGGTCGATCTCGGCGGACGGATCCTGCCCGCCGCCTCCCAGGCCGCTCAGCTGACCGCTCGCCAGCTGATTCTGCCCATCAGCTGACCGCAGCTCATAATCCAGGCTCTGGACTGCCTTTCCCAGACTGTCAATCGTCAACTGCAGCCGGTCACCGTCAATCAGAGGCGTGACGGTTCCCCGCATGTAGCTGCCATCCATGGGAGTCGTATAGGCAAAGAGACGATTGATTTGCCGGTCCTTTAGTCCGACGCTGATCCCCGGCAGACTGGGCTTGTCCATGGAAAGTGCCCTGGGTCTCCGGTGAAAATTAAACAGAAGAGAGAAGAGAATCAGAGATGACAAAAAGACCAGCCCCAGGATGATCAGCTGCCTGCGCAGCTTGGGGCTGGGTCCTTTTTCGCGAAATCGCAGATTCATAGCTCTGATACCCAGGCCCTGATCTGCCGATAAATGCCTTCGGCATCCAGCTGATACTTATGGAGAAGCTCTGCCGCCGGGCCGGATTCGCCGAAGCGATCGCGAATACCGATGCGCAGCAGCTTCGCGGGATACGCTTCCGTCAAAGTCTCCGCAACCGCGGATCCCAGCCCACCGATGATCGAGTGTTCCTCAACTGTGACCACTCTGCCGCAGTCAGCGGCGGACCGGATCAAGAGGTCGCGGTCCAGGGGCTTGATCGTATGCATGTTAATGACACGGGCCGAAATGCCATCCTCCTCCAGCCGCGCGGCCGCCTGCAGGGCCTCCCCCAGTTCCAGACCGCAGGCAATCAGGGCGAGATCGGTCCCCTCGCGGACAATGTTCCCCTTGCCCAGCTCGAAATGATAGTCCGGCCTGTCATTGATGACAGGGACCGCCAGACGCCCGAAACGGAGGTAAAAGGGCCCCTCTGTCTCGTATGCGGCCCGCACTGCCTCTCTGGCCTCAATATCATCCGCGGGGACGACAATGGTCATCCCGGGAATCGTCCGCATGAGGGCAATATCCTCGTTGCACTGGTGAGTCGCTCCATCCTCCCCGACGGAGATACCGGCATGTGTCGCCCCGATCTTGACATTCAGATGAGGATAGCCAATGGAGTTGCGCACCTGCTCAAAGGCTCTGCCCGCGGCAAACATGGCGAAGGTGGACGCAAAGGGCACCTTGCCGGTAGTGGCCAGTCCCGCGGCAATCCCCATCATGTTGGACTCCGCGATCCCGCAGTCAATATGACGGTCCGGAAAGACCTTCTTGAACATCCCCGTCTTGGTGGCCGCTGCCAGATCCGCATCTAAGACGACCAAATTCTCGTGTTCTCTTCCAAGCGCGACAAGGGCATTGCCATAGCTGTCACGCGTCGCAATCTTCCTCATCTCTGACATAGTGCTTCCTCCGCCTGATTCAGTTCCTCCATCGCCAGCGCAAACTGCTCGTCATTGGGGGCCTTTCCATGCCACTCACAGGCATTCTCCATATAGGAGACTCCCTTTCCCTTGACTGTGTGCATGACGATACAGCTTGGCGCCCCCTTATGGGCGCGGGCCCCGGCAAACGCCTCCCTGAGCTGGTCGAAATCGCTGCCGTCCATCACCTCTATGACATTCCATCGAAAGGCCTCAAACTTCGCCGGAATGGGAACCGGCGAGTTGACCTGGTCCAGCGTCCCGTCGATCTGCAAATTGTTGTAGTCTACGATGGCGACTAGATTATCAAGCCTGCGGTTTCCCGCAAACATGGCGGCCTCCCAGACCTGTCCCTCTTCGATCTCGCCGTCCCCTAAGAGGGTGTAAACCCGGTAGTCCTCCCCGCTCATCCTGGCGGAGAGTGCCATGCCGACCGCGACAGAGATCCCCTGTCCCAGAGAACCGGAGGAGGCATCCACCCCTGGCGTCTCCTGCATGCAGGGATGCCCCTGCAGATAACTCCCCACATGGCGAAGGGTCTTTAAATCCTCCGGGGGAAAATATCCCCGCTCCGCCAGAGCCGCGTAAAGGGCCGGGGCATTGTGCCCCTTGGAAAGGACAAAACGATCCCGATCCGCCTTTTTGGGATCCCCCGGATCCAGCTTCATCTCCTCAAAATAGAGATAGGTCAGAAGGTCAGCAGAAGAAAGAGAGCCGCCCGGATGCCCGGACTTACCGGCATGAACGCCGGTAATAATACCCTTGCGGATTCGAACCGCATGTTTCTGCAATTCCAGATTTGTCATATCCATTCCTTTCAGAGAGCACACCGACGTCAACCATTATAGTAGAAAAGGGAGCACTTTTCTATTGGTTGAAAACTCCCATCGCAATCCCCTTATCGTAAACTCCCATCACAGCCCCCGCTATGGAATTTTCTCTGGAAATTTGCTCTTTTCTGTTGGCAGAAATCGCTCTCCCCTTTTCCCCTTATCCACCCTTCTCTATATCAACTTCGCCTTCTATCCTTCTCTATTGGGAATAAAAAAACTATACTGTAATCAACGGCTGATTCGGATACAGACAAGGAGGTTTCCCATGCCCGGAATGAAAACGCACAACATCTTTGGCCTCAGGGCCGCCAGCTTCATGCCCGCTGACCTCAAGAGCCGAATCGCGCGCCATCCGGTCGCCTACGCCATCGGCCAGCAGGGACCGGATCTCTTCTTCTACTCCCTCTCCCCCTACCTGGCCTACTCCGAAAACCCGGGGGTGGTCATGCACTCCAGCCGGGTTATGGATTTCTTCGACGCCCTCTTGAGCGCCCGGGAAGAGATCCTGAATTCCGATGAGGGCCGCTCTATCGCCGACGCCTATATCTGCGGTTTCATAGGTCACTACACCCTGGATTCGACCTGCCATCCCTATATCTACTGCCGGACCCGAAAAAGAAGACATGCCGACCGCCCCGTCTATGACTTCGGCCTGCACGTCTTCCTGGAAACGGATATTGACAGCGACTGCGGACGCTACTACCTCAACCAGGAGCCGCTCATGGACCACACGGAGCGCTATTTTAAAGCCTCTGCCTCCGAGCGAAAGGTTCTGACCCTTCTTCTTTCCCGGGCAATCGGACGAACTTACCCGGAACTGGGTCTCAAGTCATGGACCATTTATGAATCGCTGCTCAGTCTTCCCATGACCGCCAGGCTCCTGCGGGATCCCTCCGACGCCAAGAGAAAGCTCCTGCGCCGGGCGGAAGAGCTGAGCATGGGACACGCCGTCGTCTCCGGTATGCTGGTCAGCAATCACATCCGCAAATATCCCGATCCCTGCAACCTCTCCCATCAGACCTGGTACAACCCCTGGGATCCCGGGCATAGACCCCGCAGAGAGAGCATCATGGACCTGATCGACGACTCCACCGCTGCTCTGATTCGACGGGTCGAGCTCTACTTTGAGGCAGTAGATCAGGCGGACGCAAATCAGGGGCAGGCGGACTTCATCCCTCTTCTGGAGGATCTGGGCGACCGCTCCTATCTGACGGGGTATACCCTGGAGGATTAAGGCAGACCGACACACCGCCCCGTGATCATCCTCTCACCTGTCTCAGACAGCTGTTCCCCCTCGGCACCCGGTTCATCTGCGCGTGTTTTTCGGGTAATCCTCTTCTTTTCTGTTTCAAGCAGCTCTTACAGTGACCGCTCCGCGATCTCCCCGCTCCGGTACATCTCCAGAAGAGAGGTCAGATCCTCAATATCCAGGGCGATCCCCCGGCCGATATCCGTATCCCGCACCATCACGCGCTGCTGCTCCTTCTCAATCACCTCAGAGCTGGACTCGATATCGTCATTATTGGCAAGGGCATCCTCAATCCCCATAAAGGGCCTGTGCTCCTTGAGACGGATTCCGTGCGAATTATAGATCATGGTGTAGCCCGCGATCCCGGTTGTCTTGTGCATGCCGGCGCAGAAGCCCCCGTCTATCACGTAGAGCTTGCCTCCGCCCCGCACCGGCTTCTCGCCCCGGATCGTCTTGACCGGGGTATGGCCGTTGATGATGTGCCCCATGGGCGAATAGACCCCGAACTCACGCATGATCATATTGCAATAGCGCTGGTCCAGGCTGAAATTGTAGTAGGGATCCGTGGGCTCCTCCCAGGTCGACCGATCGTCGATGAACTCCCTCTGAAAGGTCGCCAGCCTGCGACCGCAGAGGGGGGACTTGGGTCCTGCCCAGAGGAAATACATGAAGTCCAGATCCCTCTCGTGATCCTGCTGGCTGAAATCCTTGCCGCTCTTGGGATCCCTGGTCCGATAGTAGGCTCTTCGGGCGATGCGGTCGGCATAATCCATGTAGCTCCTGCCCCGATAGACATTTCCCTCCAGGCAGATTCCGTCCAGATTCCCCTCGGAATCCATGGGAATGCAGCCGTGGTAGAGAACATTATCATTGAAGACGCGGTAGATGCTCCCCTTCTCATAGAGGAACTCCACATGGGCCTGCAGACGCTTGGAACCGGAGAAATCATCCACCAGGCCGTCCAGGATTATCTTCTCTTCCTCTGATAATTTCGTCGGATCATCCGGGTCAACCGTCGGGAAATCCCTACAGTTCAGGGGATAGGTCTTCCCCTCGATCTCCACACTGTAATTGCGAAAATCACAGCGGGAAAACAGGCGCATCTGATCCATGCCAAATCCCGGATTCTCCCGGATCACACGGTCTTCCAGCTTATAGGCGATCACGCTGATCGCCCGCAGGGCCGCCTTGATCGGATCTGTCTCCTGGTACTGCTCCAGGGCGAAGAGAACCAGCTTGCGCAGATTAATCCCGTAGCGGCTCTCCAGAATCTCCATATTGCCATGTCGCAGATTGTTGCGCAGGACATTGGCGACGCAGACCCCGGATCCGCAGGCAGCTCCCATCCAGAGGATATCGTGATTCCCCCACTCGACATCCAGGGAGTGATATCCCATGAGCAAGTCCATGATCTTATCCGCGGAGGGTCCCCTGTCAAAGATGTCTCCCACAATGTGCAGGTGATCGACGGCCAGGCGCTTGATCAGGGAGGACAGGGCGATGACAAACTCCTCCGCGTTTTTCAAGGCGATAATGGTGTGCAGAATCTCCCTGTGGTAGGCCACCTGATTGTTGTCCTCATCCGCCTGCATATGGAGAAGCTCGTCAATGATGTAGGCGAAGTCCGGCGACATGGCCTTGCGGACCTTTGACCTGGTGTACTTGCCGGACAGGAAACGGGCGATGGAAATCAGACGATTTAGGGTCATCAGATACCACTCGTCTGTGATCTTCCCCTGGCGCTTGAGCAGGGCCATCTTGCGGCGGGGGTAGTAGACCAGGGTTGCCAGGTCCCGTCGCTCCGCCTCTGTCATCTCATCCTCGAAAATCATCTGGATCTTCTCCCGGATCACGCCTGAGCAGTTGTTGACGATGTGGTAGAAGGCCTCATACTCGCCGTGGAGATCAGACATGAAATGCTCTGTCCCCTTGGGCAGGTTCAAAATGGCGTTGAGGTTGATGATTTCGCGGCAGACCGCCTGCTGACTCGGATACTTCTCAGCCAGCAGTTTAAGGTACTTCCTGTAATCTGTATTCATAGGGCTATTCTAGCAAATCCTTTCCCTTTCGAGGAGATTCTTTCCCATAAAAATTTTCCCGGCGTTCCTATAAAAATTCCAAAAAATCCCCCCGGAGGCCGTCTGATTGCGACTTGGCTGCCGAGGGGATGTTCTCCCTGCATTTATATAGAATTCCGCTCACCGGATCGGCTCTCCCCGCAGGATCTTCTGCGCCCGCTCGGTCCGTTCCGCGCTGGGCGGTTCGACATCGGCCAGAGTGTTCTTCATCCCAAGCTCCTCCCACTTGTAGAGACCCAGCGTGTGATAGGGAAGAACCTCTATCTTCTGCACGTTGGATAAGGAGGCGATGAATTCTCTGGTCTGATAGAGATACTGATCCACATCGGTAATTCCCGGAACTAAAACCTGGCGGATCCAGATGGGCTTGTGGATGGAGTCCAGATAGCGGATGCCGTCCAGGATATTGGCGTTATCCCTGCCGGTCAGCCATCTGTGCTTCTCCGGATCGATGTGCTTGATATCCACTAAAAGCAGGTCCGTGTAAGTCATCAGCTCCTGAAACTTTGAGAAGTAGGGCTCCTCCCTGCTGAAGGGATTCAACGAGGTGTCTATGCAGGTGTTGATCTTCCGCTCTTTGGCCTGGCGAAAGAGCTCCAGCAGAAAATCGATCTGCAAAAGAGGATCCCCGCCGGAGACGGTGATCCCGCCTTCCTTGCCCCAATAGCTGCGATAGCGCTCCGCCTGATCTAAGAGCGCGGATGCCTCCTGCTCGTTGTAATTCTTCACATCGTCGATATCCCAGGTATCCACATTATGGCAGTAACGACAGCGCATATTGCAGCCCTGCAGAAAAATAATGTAGCGGATCCCGGGTCCGTCCACGGATCCGAAGGACTCGACTGAGTGTACTCTTCCGATTGCCATGGTTCACCTCTTTTCCCACTCACCCCGGTCTGTCTTGCTCTTTGATATTTCCGGGCTCTTCTTTTGACCCCTTCGAGCGCTGTTCCTGGCATTCTCAGGCACTTCTTTTGTCCTTTTCGAGCGCTGTCTTTGATATTTTCGAGTACAAAGATACCTTCTTTCCTGTCCTGCGCCCGGGTCATTCCTAAGACTTCTCTGATAAGTCTTCTTCAGTAAGAAAAACAGAGACTGCGAGGAGCAGAGGGGCAATGCCGCGTCGCGCATCGGCAAAAAGGTATGCGTCTGCGGTATACGGCAAGGTCTCTCCCTGTCTCACAGTCCCTGTCTGTCACAGCCAATAGGGTTCTCTGGCATTGCAGCTTTTACATTAGCATTGCAATCCTTGCATTGGCATTGCAGCTTTTACATTCTCTTGTGGCAGGTCCTTGCGATAACATCCAGCTGCTGCTCGCGGGTCAGATCGATGAACTTAACCGCATAGCCGGATACGCGGATGGTGAAGTTAGCGTACTCCTCCTTCTCCGGATGCTCCATGGCGTCGATCAGCTTCTCGGTACCGAAGACATTGACATTGAGATGATGAGCGCCCCTGTCAAAGTAGCCGTCCATGACGCGAACCAGATTGCCCTTGCGCTCGCCAAGATCGTGGCCGATCGCGTCGGGGCTGATCGTCTGTGTATTGGAAATACCGTCCAAAGCGTACTCATAGGGCAGCTTGGCGACAGAGTTCAAGGATGCCAGAAGACCGCTCTGCTCAGCTCCATAGGAGGGGTTTGCTCCGGGAGCGAAGGGCTTGAATGCCTCTCTGCCATCAGGCAGGGCTCCGGTTGCCTTCCCGTATACCACATTGGATGTGATGGTCAGGATTGAGGTCGTGGGCTCTGAGTCGCGATAGGTGTGATGCTTCTCAATCTTCTTCATGAAGGTCTTGAGGAGCCATACCGCAATGTCATCGGCCCGGTCGTCATCGTTGCCGTACTTGGGGAAGTCTCCCTCAACCTCGTAGTCTGTTACCAGTCCGGATTCATCCCTGATGGTCTTGACCTTGGCGTACTTAATGGCGGACAGAGAGTCGACTACATGTGAGAAACCCGCGATACCGGTCGCGAAGGTCCGGCGAACATTGGTGTCGATCAGGGCCATCTCAGCTGACTCGTAGTAGTACTTGTCATGCATATACTGGATCAGATTCAGAATATTGACATAGAGACCGGACAGCCAGTCCATCATCAGGTCAAACTTGTGCATCACCTCATCATAATCCAGATACTCGGAGCGAATGGGAGCGAGCTCAGGTCCGCACTGTACCTTGAACTTCTCATCCATACCGCCGTTGATCGCGTAGAGCAGGCACTTGGCCAGGTTGGCGCGGGCTCCGAAGAACTGCATCTCCTTACCGGTCTGCGTTGCCGATACGCAGCAGCAGATGGAGTAATCGTCTCCCCATACCGGCTTCATGACATCATCATTCTCGTACTGAACGGAAGACGTATTGATTGAAACCTTTGCCGCGTATTCCTTGAAGTTCTCAGGCAGCTTGGAGCTGTAGAGAACCGTCAGGTTGGGCTCGGGTGAGGGGCCCATGTTCTCCAGGGTGTGGAGGAAACGGTAGTCGTTCTTGGTGACCATGCTGCGTCCGTCCATGCCGATGCCGGCAACCTCCAGCGTCGCCCATACCGGGTCCCCTGAGAAGAGCTCATTGTAGGAGGGAATACGGGCGAACTTAACCATACGGAACTTCATGACGATGTGGTCAATCAGCTCCTGCGCCTCTGACTCGGTCAGCTTGCCGGCTGCAAGATCGCGGTCGATATAGATATCCAGGAAGGTGGAGATCCTTCCGACGGACATGGCGGCTCCATTCTGGGTCTTGATGGCTGCCAGGTAACCGAAGTAGAGCCACTGTACGGCCTCTCTGGCGTCCCTGGCAGGGCCGGAGATATCGTAGCCATAGGCCTTGGCCATCTCCTTCATGCCCTTTAAGGCCCGGATCTGCTCCGCAATTTCCTCGCGAAGACGGATGACATCATCCGTCATCGTCCCGTCTCCACAGTTGTTGAAGTCCTCGGTCTTCTTCTCGATCAGGAAATCAATTCCGTAGAGGGCAACTCTTCTGTAATCACCGACGATACGGCCACGGCCATAGGTATCGGGAAGTCCGGTCACAATATGGGTGTGACGGGCTGTCTTCATCTCGGGGGTGTAGGCGTCAAATACTGCCTGATTATGGGTCTTGTGATACTCGTTGAAGATCTTGTGATACTTCTCGTTGATCTGGTATCCGTAATTGGCAGCTGCCTGCTCGGCCATCTTGATTCCGCCATAAGGCATGAACGCCCTCTTCAGGGGCTTGTCTGTCTGCAGGCCGACAACCTTTTCGAGATCCTTCAGAGACTCGTCGATGTAGCCGGGGCCATAAGCGGTCAGGCTGGAGACAACCTCTGTCTCGCACTCAAGCACGCCGTTTTTAGCCCTCTCTTCCTTCTGCAGCTCCTGCAGTCTGCCCCAGAGCTTATTTGTAGCCTCGGTTGGAGCCGCCAGGAAAGACTCGTCTCCCTCATAGGGGGTATAGTTGTTCTGAATAAATTCACGGACATTGACGTCATCCGTCCACTTGATGCCCTTGAATCCGCTCCACGCTTCCTTAAATGCCTCTCTCATTTTATGTACCTCCTCGCACATAAGATTCCGAAGATCATTCTTCTTTACGCCCTCATCATATGGACCTGGTCCCTTGAGTGCAATAGATTGAGCGCAAGTTCTACCTTAAGTACAAAAAGGAGGTGTTTTTGATTGGATGATTGGAGGATTTTACCATATGTTGTTGTTAATTTTAACTCATCATCTATATATTGTTGTTAGTTGCACCTTATTGTATACAATTTGTATCAATTCAAGAACATGACGATTTTTGTTTGTCGAACGCTTGACCTATCTTTCTTTCGTGTTATAGTTATTTTTATGCATCCTGTTATTTTTTTATCAGATTTCGTTTTTCCCCCGGATTTCTTACCCTGGACTCCTTGCCTTTAATTCCCTAACGCTTGCAGGCTAAGCTTTTCATCTCCTTGTCCTTCTTTTCCCGTCATTCCTGCCGTCTTTTATTTTCACATCTCCGACTTTTGTTTTATTTTTCCTGGAATTTTCTGTCCTTCACCGGCCACCAGATGGCCTCGAAGGTCTCCGCTGCCATTTTCCCTTCCTCCCGCATTCTGGCCAGATGCAGCACTCTCTGATTGCGGCTGCCCCGAAACTGCAGGCTGATATCCTTCAGTTCCATGACAAATCGGCCGTCCACCAGGACGTCGATATAGGAGAGCATCTCCTCCGTAAAAGGAGTATGCCGGCATCCCTCCCTGGGGAGCAGGTCACGGTCTATGCTATAACCGGTGTAGCACCAGACATCCTTGTCAGGATAGGTCTCCTTGATCCTCCGCAGAAGCCTCGTGACCTCGCCCTGGTTCTCCGGCTCGAACGGCTCTCCCCCCAGACAGGTAAATCCCTGGATATAGTCATGATCCATGGCGTCTATAATAAAAGCTTCCTCTTTCTCCGTGTAGGGCTTGCCGTAACAGAAGTCCCAGGTGTCCGGCTGAAAGCAACCGGGACAGCGATTGCGACAACCGGAGACAAAGAGACTGACCCGCACGCCCGGGCCGTCGGCGATGTCCCAATCCTTGATATTTCCGTAGTACATATGAACTCCTTTTCAGATCCTGTGAGGAATGGAAGGATCCTTCTTCCGCTCTCATCATACATAATAAGGGCAAAGGACTGACCCTGGCAAAAGATCCGGGAATCTTCTAAAATATACATGTTTAATATACCTGTTCCCCCGGAATATTTCCGTTCCGCCCGAAACATCCTGCTCCCTCCGAAAGATTTCTCTTCCGCCCGGAATATCCTGCTCCCTCCGAAAGATTCCTCTTTCGTCCGGAATATCCTTGTTCCCTCCGGCGATCCGTCATGAATCTATTCCATCTCGCCGTTCTCAGGCGCAGCCGTTTTCATATATCAGTGTCGTCTCAAGCACTCAGTATATCAGTATAAAGGAAAAGAAATGAATCTCTCCAGCCCTGCGACTCAAAAACTATACGACCAAAATCCTTACGGGAAAACATTCGAAGCCCAGGTCCTCTCCTGCTGCGGAGGGGAGAAATCTCACAAGGGGCAGTTCGACATCATCCTCAACCAAACTCTCTTCTTTCCTGAAGAGGGCGGGCAGACCCCGGATCTGGGTCTGCTGATCCCCCTTCCGTCTTCGCCCGATCTACCGGCAGACGCGTCTTCCCAGGTGCGTGTTCTCGATGTAAAGATCAAAGCCGGCGTCATCCACCATTTCTGTGACGGGCCTCTGGCCCCCGGGCCCCCTGTCCGGGGAAGCATTGATTGGGAGCGCCGTTACGACAATATGCAGAACCACAGCGGAGAGCATATCTTCTCCGGTCTGGTTCACTCCGCCTTCGGTTATGAAAATGTGGGATTTCACTTGAGTGAACGGACCTGCAGTATGGACTACAGCGGTCCTTTGACCCGTGAGGAGATCGACCGCCTTGAGACGGCGGCCAACCGGATCATCTTCGACAACCGGGTCATTGACGCTTCTTACCCCTCCGCAGAGGAGTTAGCGCAATTAGACTACCGGAGCAAAAAGGCTCTGAGCGGACCTGTCCGCATTGTCACAATCCCCGATTGTGACGTGTGCGCCTGCTGCGCTCCCCATGTCAGAAGAACCGGCGAGGTCGGTCTTCTCAAGGTGTTGCAAATACAGAGCTACAAGGGAGGAACCAGGCTTATAATCGCCTGCGGCATGCGGGCTCTGGCAGACTTTCGCCGCAAACAGTCTGTTCTGGAAGAGGTCTCTCATCTGCTCTCCTCCCCCCAGGAGGAGGCCGCCATGGCCCTTTCCAAAAGGCTCGCAGACCTCTTGGCTCTCAAAGACGCCCTGCATGAGGCCTCTGCCCGCCTTCTTGCGTCTGACCTGGCGGGCCTTGATCCCTCCGCCGCCAATGTCTGCCTCTTTGAGAACGGGATCGACCCCATTCGCCTGCGCCAGGCCGTCAACCAGATGTCTGCCGTACACAGCGGCTACTGCGCCGCCTTCAATGGGAGCGATTCGGACGGCTACTCCTACATTCTGTCCATCGCCGACGGCGACGCCAGAATTCTCAATGAGCAGCTGAAGGAGCGATTCTCTGCCCGGGGAGGCGGATCCGCCGCCATGTGTCAGGGAAGTCTTCGGGCCAGTCGCCGGGATCTGGAGGATTTCTTCTCAGCGCTGTGATTGTTCTCCGCCACAGGCAGGCGCGGCCTCTGTTCTCCCTTTTCCTCTTCTCTCATCTCCTGCAGAATGCTGATTTCATCCAACTGATCCGATCCGCAAGTTCATTGGCAAAGCCTGACATCGAACAACCCGCAGAACACTGATTTCATCCTGCGGTCTAGCTTTCGCATATGCAGCTTCCTAGATCCGCACAATAAAGCGGATATTTCCGTCCTTATAGTCCGCCCGGATGGATCCGCGGAACTGATCCACAACGATCCCCTGGGCCATGGACAGGCCGATCCCGTAGCCCTCCTTCTCGGAGGAGTGGGAGCTGTCCTCCCGGTAGAAGCGGTCAAAAAAGCGATTATAGTCCACATTTGCCCCCTGGGCATAGGTATTCTCGACAACCAGATGCGCTCCTCCCACCCGGTTTCTCCTGCGCAGGGAGACGACAATGCGCCCCTCGTCGTCGCAGTATTTGGCGGCATTGTCCACCAGAATATTGACCAGCTCCTTGGCCAGCTTCTCTTCCGCGTGGACGTGAACGGCGGGATTGACCTTGAGTACCAGGGCCTTATGCTGCTGTTCTACAACGGGCCGGTAGGACTCCGCCGCGTCGGTCACCACAGTAGACAGGTCAATATCATGCAGCTTGATCCGCTCCTGTTCTCCCATGCGGGTCAGGGTAATCAGGTCCGCGACCAGGTCGCTGAGCCTGGCCGACTGCTTGCGAATCGACTGGGTCCACTCATTCTCGCCCTTCATCATCTCAAGCAATTCCGCGTTGGCGGAGATAATCGCGATCGGGGTCTTTAACTCATGTCCCGCGTTGGTGATGAACTGCTTCTGCGCCTCATAATTGCGAATCATGGGGTCGACAGCTCTTCTTGAGAAGGCGACTAAAAGGGTGATGATCAAAAAGGCCAGTACCCCGCTTCCAATAATCGAGAGGATCAGAACAGACCGGACCGAGTCATGATAGTTGCTGGCGTCTAAAAAGACCGTCATGGTGGACCCGTCTTCGTAACGGCTGATCTGATACTCATAGGTGGCAAGTCCCGATACAATACTCCCTCTGCTGCTTTCCTTTTTCAGCACCATAGCCGCGAACTTGCGCGCGTTTTCCTCAGACACTTCCGCGATATAGCTGCGGTTGGTCTGCGTAATCTGTCCGTCGGATCCTGTCCAGACCGTGAAAAAGCGGGTCTGCAGCAGGCTGTCACGACTCATCTGAATATGGTGATCTCTCTGGAGCACCAGGAGAATATTGTCCGCAATAATACTGAGGCCGCGCCGGATGACGGACCCTCCGCTCTCCTGGTCGCCATCCGCAGTGATTACTTCCACCGATGTCCCCCCGGACTGGTCGCCCTTCTCAGCGAGATCGGGCAGGGTTCCCCCGGACTGGGTCAGATAATTGAGAACCAGATGGGCCTCATGAATATTTCTATAGTAGTTGGACACATTGATCAGAAGCAGAATCACTGTCATGACCAAAAGGACCGCCGCTGTCGCCGATCCGATAAAGCGCCTCTTTAGCTTCTTGATCATGCAGATACCCTCTCGTGAATCCGGTAGGATCCTCCCTCGTCACCCTCAATGGCGACCTTGCCTGTAATCGCGTTGAATTTCTGACGCAGATAGGAAATATAGACCCAGACCAGCCCGATATCCGCCTCCTGATCATCCTTCCAGATTCGCTCAAAGATCTGCTCTGTTGAGACGTCCTTGCCCACGTTCTGCAGGAGATATTCCAGCAGCTTCGCCTCCTTGGGAGCTAGTCGGATGGCATTCTGCGCCCGTATTTCCTGCTGCTCCACATCCAAAGTCACATCGGCAATGGTCAGGTTCTTGGGAGAGAAGTCCTCATTTCTTCTGGTGAGAGAGCGGATTCTGGCCAGGAGTTCTCCCAGGGCAAAGGGCTTGGTCAGATAATCATCGGCCCCGGCATCCAGTCCGTCGATCCGGTCTTCTACCTCTGCCTTGGCTGTCAGAAGCAGAATCGGCGTCTTATCTCCTCCCGCCCGGATCTGCCTTAAAGCCTCAACTCCGGTCATCTTGGGCATCATGACATCGAAGACCAGGCAGTCGTAAGTTCCCTCGCAGGCAGCCTCAAGGGCCGCCTGACCATCGGCGACGTCGACCACCTCATAGCTGTTCATACGCAGAGCCGTCACCAGGACACGGCGCATCTCCTGCTCATCTTCCGCAACCAGCACTTTCATGGCCTTCCTCCTTGCTTTGTCCCGACCTTCCGTCCGCTGATCCGCGCGCTAATCGCCCGGCCACGAACCTCCGGCTGTATATTCTCCAGACCTTCTCCGAATCTTCAGTCACGGTTCTTGGCGTTTTCATGCCGGATCAGATCGCGAATGGTCTGCATTGTAACATCACAGGAGGCCAGCTCATCGGCGCAGCGCTTTAACTCCGTCTCGATCAGCCTAGCATTGCCGGACACTCCCTGCTTGTAGCTGATCTCATGCTCCAGAGCGGCCCAGGAATCCATCGCGATGGTTCTCAGCTGAATCTCCACATAGAAGTGACCCGGGCATTCCCCGTCCACGTCCATGTAAGGTTCCTCCACATCCAGGATCACATGATAGCTGCGGTAGCCATTGCCCTTGGCATGGCGGACATAGTCCTTCTCCTGAATGATTTTCGTCTGGTCCCAGGAGCGGATGCAGTCCAGATTGGCATAGATGTCGTCGCGGAAGCCACAGACGACACGGATTCCGATGGCGTCTGTCACTTCCCGCAGGGCGGAATGGGCATTGATGGGCAGACCCCGCATGGCCAGCTTTTCCCGCATGCTCTGATCCTCTTTGATGCGGCCGTCCAGATGCTCGGCGATCTTGCCCCCGTGTACCTTCTCATACTCCCTCTGAGAGCTGCGAATTCGATGGAAAACATCCTCCATCACCAGGCGCAGGGTCTCTTCGTATTCTCCGTAAATACTCTCCCGGACCGGACCTTCCTCCTCTAAAATAACGTTCTCTTCTTCCATATTTATCGTCCTGTCACCCCACGCCCCCGGCGCAAAGCTTTCAATGTTTTGTCAAACCATCAGGGAAAAGCGAAGACTCCGGCTTTCATCTGAGTCCCGCATGCAGCTATTATAACAAAGAATGGAATCTCATGAATTTGTCGCCGCGCAGGTCCTCTTACGCAAAAATTCTGCCCTTGTGTTAATCGCGCCATTACTTGTCCGTGGAATCTGCAAGCTCCTGCTTTTTGTGCTTTCCCGCGGCAAAGAAGTCCCGGGTCTCCTTTACCACCACCCCGCTCAGAGCAAAAATAGCAATCATATTTGGAAGCGCCATCAGGCCGTTGAAGATATCGGCGATGGTCCAGACTGCGGACACAGTCATGTAGGGGCCGATGAAGACGGCCAGAATATAGAGCCAGCGATAGGTCAGGATAACCCTTCTGGAATTACCGGACAGGTATTCCAGACAGCGCTCCGAATAATAGTCCCATCCGAGGATGGTCGTAAAGGCAAAGAAGACCAGACAGAGCATGAGAACGAAGGAGGATACGACCGGCGCGAAGGGGAGCCCCTGATTAAAGGCATAGGTCGTCACCTGGACTCCCTCCAGGCCCGGAATCTTATAAGCCCCCGTCAGGACAATCGAAAGTCCGGTCATGGTGCAGACGACAATGGTATCAATAAAGGTTCCGGTCATGGTCACCAGTCCCTGGCGCACCGGCTCATGCGTCTGCGCGGCGGCGGCGGCGATGGGGGCGGAGCCCAGTCCGGCCTCATTGGAGAAGATTCCGCGGGCAACTCCCATCTGCATGGCAACCAGCATGGAACCCACGGCTCCTCCGGTTACGGCGGAGGGATTGAAGGCCCCCTCTACGATAACCCAGATTGCTGTCGGAACCTCTCTGATGTTGCAGATTAAAAGCATAAGGGCGAAGGCAATATAGATTAAGGCCATAAAGGGGACGATGATCTGCGCGACAGCGGAAATCCGCTTCAGGCCCCCGATCAGAACCAGAGCCACGAAAAAGGCTAAAAGCAAAGAGGCGATGACAACTGCTACCGAATAATCGCCCAGGCCCAGGAAAGAAATGTGGATGACATTCGCATTATTGGGATCAAAGAAATTGTGGATGGCAGTGGCGATTCCATTGACCTGGGAGAAGGTCCCGATCCCGAATAGGCCGACACAGACGCCGAAGAAGGCAAACAGCTTGGCCATCCAGGTCCAGCCCCTGCCCATTCCGTTCTGGATATAGTAAAAGGGGCCGCCCAGGGCGTGGCCGTTTTCATCGACCGTGCGGTATTTGATCGCTAAAAGCCCCTCCGCGTATTTGGTCGCCATTCCAAGAAAGGCCGCCAGTTCCATCCAAAAAAGGGCTCCCGGGCCTCCCATGCCGATGGCGGTCGCGACACCGACAATATTTCCCGTTCCGATGGTGGCCGACAGGGCCGTGCAGAGGGCCGCGAAGGAAGAAACCTCTCCCTTGCCCCCCTCCTCGTTTCTGACCATCCACTTCAGAGCCAGGGGGAGGCGGCGAACCTGCAGGAGCCCCAGTCGAATCGTCAGCCAGAGGCCGCCGGACAGGATCAGCAGCATCAGGGGCAGTCCCCAGATCAAATTGTCAATGGTTTTCAGATTCTGGTTGATCACATGCCACATAAATCGTACTCCTCACTTGACCGCACCCGCAATTTCTTCTCCAACGAACTGTTTCTCTGTTGCGGACATTTCTTTCTCTTACGCGTACACTCTCACAAGAATAGCGGACATGCTTCATCCGGTCAACTTAAAAATACCTGCAGAAGCGCATGAGAATCAGGCGCCCTCCCTTTACTTTGCCCCTTTTCTTTCCTATACTGACCTTAGTTACTGACCTTAGTTTCGGTGTGTCTTTGAGGGCGGCTTACATCTGTGCTTTTTCGCCCGATTTATGTCGACCGACAGGATCCACGCTCCGCTTACATCGAAGAAAGAAGGCTTATATGTATCAGGAAGAATATCAGCGCTGGTTGACCGCAGACCTGGAGGATCTTGATCTCAGGCGAGAGCTCCTGTCCATTCAGGGCAAGGACGAGGAAATCAAAGACCGCTTCGCCGTATCCTTGAAATTCGGCACAGCCGGCCTGCGCGGGGTTATCGGCGCAGGTACGAACCGCATGAACATCAAGCTGGTTGGACAGGCCACCCAGGGCCTGGCCAACTGGGTGAAGACCCAGGGCGGGAACCAGTCCGTGGCCATCTCCTATGACAGCCGCATCAAGTCCGATGTCTTCGCCAGACGGGCAGCCGCTGTTCTTGCGGCCAACGGAATTAATGTCTTCATTTACGACTCCCTCATGCCGGTTCCGGCCCTGTCCTTTGCGACCCGATACTATGGCTGCAATGCCGGCATCATGATCACGGCCTCCCACAATCCCGCTAAATACAACGGCTACAAGGCCTACGGTCCTGACGGCTGCCAGATGACCGATGACGCCGCCGCTATTGTATATGAGGAAATCCAGAAAACAGATATCCTGACCGGAGTTTCCTGCGATTCCTTCGCAGCCGGCGTCGCGTCCGGCAAGATTCAATTCATCGGCGATGACTGCAAAAAGGCCTTCTATCAGGCGATTGAAGAGCGACAGGTTCGCCCGGGTCTCTGCAAGTCGGCCAGTCTCAAGCTGGTCTACTCCCCCCTCAACGGGACCGGCCTGGTTCCTGTCACACAGGTTCTGTCTGACATCGGCATTGAGGACATCACGCTTGTTCCCGAGCAGCAGTATCCCAACGGTTACTTTACCACTGCCCCCTATCCCAATCCCGAGATCCGTCAGGCCCTGTCCTATGGTCTTGATCTGGCGGAGAAGGAAGGGGCTGATCTCATGTTAGCCACGGACCCCGACGCCGACCGCGTGGGAATCGCCATGCGCTGTCCCGACGGATCCTATGAGCTGGTCAGCGGCAACGAGATGGGCGCCCTGCTCCTCGACTACATCTGTGCCGGCCGAATCGAGAAGGGCACCATGCCAAAGGATCCCGTCGCCGTCAAGTCCATCGTCTCCACCCCTCTGGCGGACGCTATCGCCAGCCACTACGGGGTCGAGATGCGCAGCGTCTTAACCGGCTTCAAGTGGATCGGCGATCAGATCGCAGGTCTTGAAGCCAAGGGAGAGGTTGATCGCTTCATCTTTGGCTTCGAGGAGAGCTATGGCTACCTGGCCGGCCCTTATGTCCGCGACAAGGACGCCGTCATCGCCTCCATGCTCATCTGTGAGATGGCTGCCTACTACCGGAGCATCGGCTCCTCCATCAAGGAGCGTCTGGAAGAGATCTACCGCAGCTACGGCCGCTACTTGAACCAGGTGGATTCCTATGAATTCCCCGGCCTGTCCGGCATGGACACCATGGCGCGGATTATGGATTCTTTCCGGTCCGCTCCCCCCAGGGACTTCGCCGGAATTGCCGTGACAGCTGTCCACGACTATGAGAAGAGCGAGGAGACGGGTCTCCCTAAATCCAATGTCTTAATCTATGAGTTGGAGGATGGTTCCAGCCTTGTCATTCGTCCTTCCGGCACCGAGCCCAAGATCAAGAACTACTTTACCACCAGGGGCAAAGATCTGGCTGAGGCTCAGGCCAAGAAGGATCTTCTTGCCTCCGCCATCCGCCCCCTGATGAAATAGGATTGGCTTCCCGCAAGTCCTGTCAATAAAACCAAATTGAAACCCCCGCGAAGCCTGATCATCAATCAGGCTTCGCGGGGGTTTTTTCTTAATTCATGACCAACGCATGATCACCGAGCTCTCGCGCGGTGCGTATTTCCTCATATTTTACAATGGAATATCGCCAGGTTACCTTCCACCGTCCATGACAACGGAGTATTCTCAATGCACGTATTCAATCATCGCCCGACGACTGGCTTTCGTCAATCCTTGTAATCAAAGTCGGGAACCGCATGCCAGCGGTCGCGGAAGAAATGGGCCGCCAGCTTGGGCTTGCGGTCTCTGGTGAAGAGCCCCTTCTTATTGCCCTGGATACGAAGCATGCTCTGAGAAGTCGCAAAATCCGCAAAATTCCAGACCTGCTCTCCAGTGACACAGGGGTAATCATCCATAACAGCCAGGTTCATCTTGTAGTAGTCCAGCTGATATTCCTCCGTGTACATGACAGGCGTTGTATCATGCATGCCCATCACCGTATCAGCGCCAAACTCCGTGAAGACAACCGGCTTTCCCAGCTTCTCCCACTGATCCATCTCCGCTCTCATCTGCTGTGCCGACCATTCCAGATCAGGCGCGCCGAAATACCAGCCATAGTAGCGGTTGAGACAGATGACATCGGACAATTGAGCAGAAACATCCGTATCAGGGCCTCCGGCCATCTGCACGGATACTAAGGTGACAGGCCGCTTCTGAGGATCCAGTTCCCGTGCCAGATCAAAGAGAGGCTTGAAGTATTCATATGCCCCCTGACCGGATGAATCCGGTTCATTGGCAATCGACCACAGGACAACGCAGGCGTGATTCTTGTCACGGGCAATCAGATCGCGAATGACCTCCCTGTGATGCTCCTGGGTCTTCACTCCATGCTCCGGGTCGAAGGTTCCCACCTTCTTGCCTCCGAAATTGGCTCCGCCGCCAAAGAGGTAATTGATTCCGACTGCCGTAGTCTCGTCGATCACAACGATTCCCTCCCGGTCACACTGGCGCATCATCTCTTCGGAATAGGGATAGTGGGAGGTGCGGAATGAATTGGCTCCCTGCCATTTCATAATCGAGATATCCCTGGTATTCATTGCCAGATTGATGCCGCGGCCATTGGGAAAGGTATCCTCATGCTTGCCGTAACCCTTGAAGTAGAATTTGCAGCCATTGATCAGGAAACGGTTGCCAACCACCCTGACCGTACGGATTCCATAAGGAAGTTCATAGATATCTTCTCCATAGCTGACCCGAATCCTGTAGAGATAGGCGTTCAGAGGCCTCCACAGTCTGGCCTGCTCAAGGATAAGCTGGCCTGACAGACCATTTGCATCGGCAACCTTAACCCCTGTTTCATCAAAGAGTTCCACAAGGGCGGCATCCGCCAGAGCCTGATCCTCCTGACCGCCAACGGCAACCGTATAATTCAGAAGCGCTTTTCCCCCATCCGCAATCGGCCTTGTTCCATCTTCCCCGTCAATCTGACTGGTCACAGTCAGATCTGCAATATACTGTCCGGGCGTCGTGTAGATGCGAACGGTTCGGTTAAGACCCGCGTAATTGAAGAAGTCAAAGTTGGGTCCCGGATGCTTGGGCTCTGGAGAAGCTCCCAGATTGCCGCCCAGCATATTGCCTGTCATCCCGACCGGCAGAGTTGTATTGTCAATAAAATTATTGATTGCCACGGTCAGAAGGTTATCCTCTCCCGGCTTTAAGAAATCACTGATTTCTGTCTCGAAGGGAAGAAATCCTCCCTGATGCTCTGCGATCAACCGCCCGTTCAAATAGACATTGGCATGATGGGTAGCCGCGTCAAAACGCAGCATGACTCTCTGCTTTGTCATGAAGGCCGGAAGTGAGATCCTGCGCTGATAGAAGACCCAGCCACGGTAATCGCGGAAGTCGCTTCCATCCTTGAGATCATTAAACGACGCAGGTACCGGCATCGTCATGGGATCCTCCAGCGGTTTTTCATACCATTTCTCAGCAAATCCCCTCTCCTCGGGGTCTAACTGAAAGTCCCAGATTCCGGCCAAATCTTCAACCAGACGGGATGGAGTCATGATAGGATACAACATAGTTACCTCTTTTCTTACACAATTTTCTTTCTGTTTCTGTGGAATCAATCCCCACTGACTGCAGTTGACCTGCGCTAAATCAGAATGCGCCCCTCCGGATCCGCCTGCCTGGGCAGCGCTTCCATCCAGTCCACCAGACCAAAAGCCAGCGGCAGTCCAGTCCAACAGAGGGCAAGATAGATCAATCCCCGCACCGGATGATGGGCATAGAACTGGTTGACGCCAAAGACAGATAAGAGACAGAGCCAGAGATAGGTCTTGCGCCGCACCGGATTCCTGCTGACATGCCTGTCTTTGAAGGTATAATAACGGGCTGTCCAGCGCTCAATCAGTCCTTGCTTGTCCTGGATGCCATGCTCTTTCTTCAGAGCCGCCAGCTCCTGCTCTAAGCATACCAGTTCTCCGACCTCAGCCTGGGTCAATCTTCTCTTAGCCACTGCCTTCTCCTCTCTGTCCGCCTCTATTTCAGCCTTCGTATCCGAGAATGACACAAAAGCTATCGGCCCTTACAGACACCTGAACCAGCAAATGCGATTCTGCCTCTCTCCCTGATATCGGTCAGGAACCCGCCTGAACCGTTTTCTTCTCTTCCTTGATCTGGGCGATCTGTCTGCGAACTTCCTCCATTTTCTCCGCCGTCAGAGGATAGAACTTCATGGCAATCAGGTTGCAGATCAGTCCGCAGACAATCAATCCGTACATGAGGAAGACGCCGACCACCTTCAGTTGCAGACTGTAAGGTGTATCTACATCCGGCATCACATCCTTAAAGCCAATCGCCGCCAGGCAGATGGAAGCGATAAAGGGCGCAAAAGACGATACCAGCTTGTCCACAAAGGAAAAGAGCGTTCCCATCAATCCGGGTACATATTTTCCAGTCCGATAGGTCTCGAAATCCGCGCAGTCTGCCGTCATGGGAATGACAATCGATCCTGCCACATTCTGAAAGCCGCCGGTGAAAATGGTCAGAACCAGAAGTGCAACTGTGAAGAAACTGAATCCGACAAATCCCTTATTTCCAGGCAGATTCAGAGTTTTGGGATCTCCCAGCATCCAGAGAGCAATCAGAGCGATATTTCCGAAAAGCGCCAGCCAGCTGGAGGTGACCATTGCTCTGCGCTGCCCAAACTTCGTCGCGATATAGCCCAGACCGAGGAAGATAAAGATAATGTTTCCGATCGCCGTGTAGAGAGAAAATGTCCCTGACAGAGCGTAATTGCCGGCCACCACACCAAACATAATGGTCGTCACGGCAGCGGTCTTGGCTGTCGCCCCCAGTTTGTCCGTGGATGCAGCCAAAACCAGCATCTGGATGGCCCGGTTGTGCCGGATCGTCTCAAAATAGTCACGAAAAGTGACCCGAATGGCCTGCCCCGTCCCATAGTACTTCTCCTGATCTTTGGGCCAGATGGAGATGACCGCGATTACCGTAAAGACAGCGGAAACAGATGCCACAATCATCCAAAGCTCCTTATAGAGCATAATATCCTTGGTGAAGCCCCCGTACTTCTTGGCCAGACCAGCTATGAACATCTGTCCCCCCGAGAAGAGAATCAGGTTATAAATCGCATCAAAAACCGAGAACAGAGGTCTTTGCTTTGGATCATTGGTCAGGCAGGTCTGCGCGGCTTTGGTGACAACACACTGGCAGGTATAGCCCAGATAGTAGATGCAGTTGACTACGATAAACCAGCCTACCCGCAGGGCTCCTGCGGGAATCACAGGAGTTACAAAGATCATCAGAAAGGCGCAGAAGGCCAGGACAATATTGCCAATCACCATAAAAGGACGATTTTTCCCCAGCCTGCCGTTGGTCTTATCCAGCAGATAGCCCACAAAAGGATCCGTGACCCCGTCCCAGATACGCATAATCATGGAAAAAGATCCGGCCAAAACAACTCCCAGGCCAACCCATCCGTTAATGTAATAGGCAATAAATGACATGAGCAGCAACCAGATATTGGTCGCCGTATTATTGAGGGCAAAACCACCGATCCTCCAAATCGGCACACGATGGATTCCTCCCTCACGATCATACTTGCTGTTTCCCATTCTTTTCTCTCCTTTTCCATATGCGGTTCTAAATGCGACGCAGGTCTGCAGGATTTCTTCCCCCTCAGCAGACCCAACTTCCTTTCTTATTATTGAAAATATCGGTTCTGATAATCTATAACGAAATTTTTCTTTTTGCTATTTTTTGTAAATATCCTTATATTTAAATCAGGCTGTTGGAGGGTTTAAGACTTGAAGATGCTTGAAGTATTTGAACTCTTTAGTGAAAAGCTAAGTTGAAGGCCTATCTATAGCTTTGTCCTGAGGCTGGATTCTCCAGACTTCATCTTGAGTCTTGTTCTGAGACCTTATCCTGGGAATTCATCCTGAACCTGTCTTGAGACCTATCTCTGGCTTTATCTCAATTCCCGGATTCCCCTGATCGGAGGTAGAAGCAGCGATGTTTGAAACAAATCTTCTCAATCTCTTCTTTGACTTTTTAGACCGACTGGAAATCCGCCGCCGCATTCTGCATGCCCCTTACCAATGGGATGACAGCTACGACTTCTCCTTCCGCCAGAATCTGGGCCTGGCCATGAAGGACTTCGACCGCTTCTTCTCCTGTCCTGACCAGCTCTGCGTCATCACGGATGAGCTCAACTGCCACTATCTGGTTTTCCCTCTCCCCCGGGGCCGCCATCTATTGGCAGGGCCATATCTGACCCAGTCCCCGGACTTTCTTCATATGCAGCAGCTGGCCACCCGACTGGGAATCAAGGATGACAGGAAGATGGATCTCTCCTCCTTCTATATCCATTTCCCCAGGGTTCTGGAGCGAGGGGAATTCGAGTCCTTCCTGCACGCCTTTTCAAAATCCTATCTTGGTCGGGATGATTTTACGCAAATTCGCCTTCCTCTGAGTCTTCCCCGGCCAACCGATCTCCTCTCCGTTCAGGGACGCAAGACAGAACAGGCTGCTTTCTCCCTGCTGGAAGACCGGTATGCCAAAGAGGCGGAAGGCCTGCGCTATATTACAGAAGGCAATACTTCAGCTGCCGAAGCGGCATTTACCGACCACGTCTTTGACAGTCTGGAGAATCGCGCCCCCTCCAGCTTGCGCAGCAGCAAGAACTATCTGATCGTATGCAATACGCTCTTTCGCAAGGCTACAGAAGCCGCCGGCGTTCACCCCTACTATCTGAATGAGATCTCCCGCAAATTTGCTATCCGTATTGAGAACATGCAGGAGCTCCCTCAAAACTATTCCTTTCGACGAGACATGATTCACCAGTACTGCAACCTGGTACAGAGCCATCGGGGCGGCGGCCAGTCTGAGCTGATCAGCCGGGTCAACAATTATATCGACGCAAACCTGGACGGAGATCTGTCTCTGCAGTTCATCGCCAACTACTACTCTGTGAACAAGTCCTATCTGTCAACCCGTTTCAAAAAGGAGATGGGGCAGACCTTAAGCTCTTATATCCTTGACCGCAGGCTCGATCGGGCTATCTACCTGCTCAACATCGACGCCGGCAGTATTCAGGAGATCGCTGTCGCATGCGGCATCCCGGACCTGTCCTACTTCACCAAGCTCTTCCACCGTGAGAAGGAAATGACTCCAAGCCAGTACCGAAAGATCATCCGATCATCCTGAGTCCCCTGTGTTCTGAGGCTCTGCCTGTGTTCCACTACCTGAGACCGCGTCAATGTCCTTCCAGCCTTCCTTTCCCGCTGGCAAAGTGCTATGATATGTGCTAATTGTTTGCAGAAACACCTGACAATCCCCCTGTGATTTATCACATGGGATTTGATATCCTGTCATTCAAAAGAATTGGAAAAGAGGTTATGAACATGAACAATCAACGCTCCAATTTTTCCGGCAAACTGGGCTTTGTCCTGGCCGCTGCCGGTTCCGCTGTCGGCCTTGGAAACATCTGGCGTTTCCCCTATCTGGCGGCCAAGTATGGCGGCGGCATTTTCCTGCTGATTTATCTGATCCTGGTGGCCACCTTCGGATATGCCATGATTGTCTCCGAGTCCGCCATCGGACGCATGACCCAGAAATCCCCCGTCGGCGCCTTCAATATCCTGGGCAAGGGCAAGGGGCATGGCTTCTTCTGCTTCGGCGGCTGGCTCAACGCCATCATCCCGATCATCATTGTTCCCTACTACTCCGTGATCGGCGGCTGGGTCTTCAAATACCTCTGGGAGTATCTCACCGGCGGCGTACACCGCGTTGCGGATGATAACTTCTTCGCTGGCTTTATCTCTAACTCTGTTTCGGCTGAATTCTGGTTCATCCTCTTTACTCTGGTGACGATTGGAATTATTTTCGCCGGCGTAGAAAACGGCATCGAGCGCGTCTCCCGTATTATGATGCCCCTTCTGGTTCTTCTGGCTGTGATTGTCTCCATCTACTCCGTCACCAGACCCGGGGCCATGGAAGGCGTGAAATATTTCCTGATTCCTGATTTCGCCCACTTCTCCTGGATGACCATCGTAACTGCCATGGGACAGATGTTCTACTCCCTCTCCATCGCCATGGGAATCCTGATCACCTTCGGCTCTTATATGAAGAAGGAGGTCTCCATTGAGGGTTCCACCTCCAATGTTGAGATCTTCGATACGGCGATCGCGATTCTTGCAGGCCTGATGATCATCCCTGCTGTCTTCGCCTTCTCCGGCGCGGACGCGGCCGCAAATCTCAAGGCCGGCCCCTCCCTCATGTTCATCATGATTCCCAAGGTCTTCGATTCCATGGGACTGGGCCAGTTCGGCGGCATCGTCTTCTTCCTCCTGGTTCTTCTGGCCGCGATCACTTCATCCATTGCCTTGGCGGAGTCCGCCGCCTCTACCTTCCAGGATGAGCTTGGATGGGGACGCCGTAAGGCGACTGTTGTTGTCGCTGTCATCATGCTGGCCCTCGGCAGCCTCTCCTCTCTGGGCTTCGGTGTTCTCGGCAGTATCAAGATCATCGGCATGGACTTCCTTGATTTCTTCGACTTCCTGTCCAATTCCATCATGATGCCCATCGCCGCCTTCGCCATCTGTATCCTGGTTGTCTATAAGGTTGGCGTTGACCGGATTGCGGAGGAGGTTACAGTCTCCGGCAAATTCCGAAGACGTAAACTCTACAATTTCGTCATCAGATATGCCGCTCCCCTCTTTATCATTATCATCCTGATCTCATCAATCCTGAACGCCTTCGGCATCGTCAAGATGTAAGCGCAGCTACGAGCAGGGTAGACACAACAATCAAAAAGCACCGCCGACCGAGCTTGCTCGGGAAGGTGGTGTTTTTTGATTGTTGTAAGTTATCCGGCGACAGCCGGATAACGAAAGATTGCGAAGCAATCTTGAGTCTACCCGTGGATAAAAACGGTCTCCCGACCGAGCTTGCTCGGGAAGGCGGTGTTTTTTATTTAAAACTCCTTGTCCTTCATAATTTTAACACTTACTCTCATGGATATCAGAAACAGGATCCAGGCTACAACCATCGCAAGAGCGGCCAGCCCGCCTATACTCATCCTGGAGAGACTGTACTTCACATTTGCCACAAGCATGGGAACCGCTTTTGCAGCCACAATCCATATCGCGGAAAGGGCCCCAAATGCCCCGATCAGAGCAATCCTTCCCATCTCACCGCCAAATTTTAGCTGAAATGGTATGGAAGCCGCCTGTATGACAATCACGGCAGAAAGAATGATCAAGGCAGCCGGCATAACATCAGAAATGTTCACTGTCCCCTTCCATATGCTGACACAAATGCCAAAGACAATTGCAAGAAGCCAGGCAACACCGCAAATTAAGAATGTGAGCAAATATTTTTCAGTGACATAATTTGCGCGGCTGACAGGTAATGTGAACAGAAAGGCGTTCCCATTGTCCAGCGCGTCATAGCTTATCGTGCTCAGTACAAACAGGGACGAAATAAAGGACATAAAACCAATCGCAAATGTCGTGTTTCCGTAGAAAACTACATTGACGACAGAAATCGTAATCATGATGATAAAAAAGAGCTTTTTCTCTTTCATCATCTTAAAATCTTTTATCAAGAGTCCCATCATAATTTCTCCCCTCTTATCATCATCAAAATCACTTCATCTATTGTTCCCTGATCAATCGCCACTTCCGGATAGTTTTCAATATAATACTGCTTCTGTCTGGTCAGACAGCTGTATCCATAGGCTTCCTTTTTAAAACGCAGAATATATTGTTTATCTATTTGGGAAAATTGTTCCTCTGTCACCTTCAGCAGGGTATAATCACTCAGCAAAACATCCGTATCTTCATGCAAAATCACTTTCCCCTCGTGAATCATATAAATATCGTCACACAGGGTCTCCAGGTCGCTTGAAATGTGCGAGCTGATGAGAATAGACCGCTCCTCATTCTCTTCCATAAATTTCCGCAGCATTTCCAATAATTCATCTCTGGCGATGACATCAAGCCCCAAGGTCGGCTCATCCAAAATCAACAATCTCGCATCGTGGGAAATTGCTATCAGCACCTTCAGCTTAGCCTTCATCCCCGTTGAAAAGTCATTGATTTTTTTATCCGTCGGCAATTGGAATCTACGCGCCTGGTCCATGAAAAAGGAATCGTCAAAGCTCTTGTACAGGCCTTTCATAATCGGGATCAGGTCCTTTATCGTTAAATATCCGCCGAATCCGGAATCCGAGAGGACAACACCCAGACTTTCTTTATCCTCAGCTGTAAACTCCCGCAGATCCTTTCCGAGAATATTGATCTTCCCGCCATCCGCAGAGATCAATCCCAAAACAGCCTTAAATGTAGTGCTTTTTCCCGCTCCATTTTGCCCGATCAAACCGGTGATATAACCTCTTTTGACTTCCAAGGAACAATCCAGAGAAAAGTTCCCATATTGCTTTTTGAGATGTTCTATTTTTAGCATCGCCATCACTCCTTTAAGATCAATTCAAAAAGATCTCTGATATCCTCATCACGAATCCCACAGGATCTTCCCTTTTGCACTGCACGCTCTAAATCTCTTTCCAGTTCTTTTTTCTGCTCCTCCAGCAAAAGCTCTGTATTAATTGCCGCAACATAGGTTCCCTTCCCGTGAATTGTTATGGTAAACCCTTCCCTTTCCAGGTTGTCATATGCTTTTTTTACGGTCAGAGCGCTGATTTTTAATTCCCTAGAAAGCGCCCTTACTGACGGAAGATTGTCATTCTCCTTTAATTCTCCATTTCGTATCAGTACCTTGATCTGATCTTTAATCTGCTCGTAAAACGGCACCATCGATGATGCATTTATGATGATCTTCATTTTCCTCCTTTCTTGTTCGTAAACAGTATATAACAGTATAAAACTGTTTGCAAGAAAAATCAGATGACAACTACCTCCGGGTGCGCTAAAAAAACGCCTGCAACGCAGCAGAGCTTGCTGCAATACAGACGCGTCGTTATCTTCTTTCATGTCAATGGAGCGCACCGCGAATGACAGCGGAATCACATGTCCTTTTTCCCCACGGCAGAAAAGAAGAGCTGCCGCATCTCTTCCCTCCTGTCCGCACAGCACTTGAAATCACGGCTGATTTCACCATCGGAGAGAACAAGCATACGGCTGCATGTCCTGCATAAAAATTCATAGTCGTGCGTGACAACAAATATGATTTTTCCCTGTTTGGAAAGGCTGCGGATAATTTCAGCGACCCTTGCCATGCTTTCATAATCCAGCCCGCTGGTAGGCTCGTCAAAGACGATCAGTTCTTTTTGGCAGACCTGCCCCACGGCGACGGCCACCCTCTGCTTTTGTCCGCCGGAAAGCGTGCCGGGATGTTGTTCGGCAAAGGGTGTCAGTTCCAACGCGTCCATCGTTTCCGCGACTAAGTCCGCGTCCGGGTTCTTTATTCCGAAGGAGCATTCCGCTTCTACGCTCTCCGCAAAGAGCTCATAATTCACATCCTGCATGACCATATAGGAAATTTTCTGCCGCTTCTTTGAGGAGATACCCCTGCCATCCCATAAATAATCCCCTTTGATCCCTTTGTGCAAACCGCAAAAGGCCCGTGAAAATGTTGTTTTGCCCGCGCCGTTTTTCCCGACAAGAGCAATCACCTCGCCTTGTGAAATCTTTACATTGATATTTTCTATCACAGGCGTTTTCCTGTAGAAGAGGGAAACACCCTTCATCTCCAGCCTCGTTTCCCCCTCTTTCCCCGCGATCACGTCGGGAGTCTCCTTTTGCAGATCCGTCGCTCGAAGGCCCATGGCCCGGCGTTCTTCATCCGTCAAGGTCAAAAACTCACCGGCGGAGTAAATCTTTTTTATCTGTCCCTCATCAAATACAATGATCCGGTCAGCGATACCCATCAGATAATACAGCCGGTGTTCGACGATCAAAATGGTCTTTCCCTGGGACTTAAGCATTTTGAGATGAGCCCTTAAAGCGTCTATCGTCTCCATGTCCAGATTAGAGGACGGTTCATCCAGCAGATAGACGCGAGGGTTCATAGCGTATACGGACGCAAAAGCAATCTTCTGCTTTTCTCCTCCAGAAAGAGAAAAAATATTTCTTCCGCGAAGGTTTTCAATTTCCAGGTCCTTTGCGGAGGCAGCCACCCTGTCCTCAATCTGCTCTCCTGGCAATGCCTGGTTTTCCACGCCGAAAGCGATCTCACTGTCTGTATCCACATTGAAAAACTGCGTCCTGGGGTTCTGGAATACCGAACCGACAAGAGACGCCGTTTCATACATTGGCATTTCCGGAACACTTCGCCCATCGAGCAGAACTTCCCCCGTCAGCTTGCCGGGATAAAAATTGGGGACAAGCCCATTGACAAGACGCGTCATCGTGGTCTTGCCGCATCCGCTTTTCCCACAGAGAAGGACGCATTCCCCCTCAGCTACTGTCAAATTAATGTCACGCAGATCATCCCTTCCATGGATCCCCTCCTGCTCCCTGCGCGAGTCATACGAAAAGGATACATGCTTAAACTCAATCATACCCTACACGATCCTTCCCCAACAAAAGCCCAAAATAAGCACGCAGGCCGCAAGGACTACGGCAATCCAATCCCTTCCCCGGAACCGAATCTGGAGAAGGCTGGTACGCGGCTTTGGATTCTCTATCCCACGCGTGACTGCGGCGGCAGAAAGCTCATCGGCCGCATTGGAAGCCGTCATCAGCAAGGGGACATAAAGACATTCCACCGTCATAGCCGGATTTCTCAGAAAACCCAAAAAGGAAGGAGTCACATCCCTGAGCCGCATGGCGTCTTTGATATAAGCCCAGTCTTCACGGACTGAGGGAATATATCGAAGCATGACTGCCAAAGGAATAACCACATGATTGGGAATATGCGCCTTATTCATCGCGGTCAAAAACTCATTTACCCTCGTCGTGGAAAGAATCACACTCGCCAAAAAAGCGCAGGGGTAGACAGCGTAAAACAGGCCGAGCCATGATGTAAACACGGTATAAAACGCCCCCTTTTCAAGCGACATGACAAAAAGGGTCAGCATATAGAAGGCGCCATAAAAAGCCGCGCAAAAAAGCGACCTGCGAACTTTTCCGCTTGCGCATCCGAACAGGGCAACCGCAAGAACAAGCAGGCTCTCATACAAAAGGGAGGAGGCAATGGTTGCTGAAATCACGCACAGAATCAGTATGATGATTTTTGCGCGGGGATCAAATTGCAGACCGAAGCTCTTTTGGACACTTGCATCCCGGCTCATGCGGTTATTCCCGCCTTTTCAAATTGCTTCCTCAATAACCTGCTGCCGACAAAACCGCTGAAGAGGGCGACAAGAACCGTGCCTGCCAGCATGGTCACCAAAACCCACTGGTTGACTGATGCCGCCATGGTATCCAGATACTCCCGCGGCGTCCCTTTCTCTAGCATTCGGCTCACCCATGCCTGCGGATTGATAAAATAGGCGAGATAGGACCCGGTTCCCCCGAGGCAGAAAACAATATAAGAGACAATGTTGATTTTTATATTCTTATAACGTCTGCTCCATGCCACCAGCTCCGCCAGCACACTGCCAACCAGATACCCGATGGTCATGGCAATATGCATGCCGGTCACATAGCAGAAGATCGCCATCAAAAGTCCGGCAGTAAAGATCGGTCCGGTTTTCGGCACCTTCGCGATCAGTAAAAGATATACCGGTCCGGCAAGAAGTGATGCGCCCACCGGAAAATAGAAGGTCAGAGTCGGTACCATCGCGAATGGCCCTCCGCTCAATGTGATACAGATAAAAATGATCGCGGAAAAAACGCCAACCGTAATAAGATCTTTGACTGTAAGTTTCTGTTTCCTGCTGTTTGTTTCGCTTGCCATAACAAATGTCCTTCCTTATACGCGTACCGATTGAAATTTAGAAATCCAAGATACGCCGATAGAGACGCTGTGATAATATATTGTTAGAATCCACTAACTATAGGTATCGTATAAAGACAGGGAAAGCGAAACAATATCGTTAAGCGTTCTTCGTCCGATATGTATGATTTTATGTCTGATATGTATGATTTTGGAGTAATGACATGGAAATCAGCGAATTTTACAAGGAATGGCTTACCCGCAGCGGATTTGTTGAAAGTAAGCCTTCTCCTGACTTTGGCCCTTCCGGAAAATTGTATCTCGCTCCAGAGGACGCAGCCTGTGGATATTACTGGGTCTATGGAGAAAAGAATTTATTTGATATTAAAATCCACGATTTCTATTTCTTCGAAGACAGCTTCATATCTCTTGACACGCCGGAGTGTTTGAGCATTACCTACTATGATTCTGTGTCGGGGGAGGAGTTGACTCCCTACCGCCGATTAACCGCGGGATGTGTCAAAACCTTTCACGGAGGACACGAGACCTATAAAGCTATGATTCACAGAAATATTCCGATCCGTTCCGTTGGGATAGAGGTTTTTCCCGCATATTATGAAACATATCTGAGGGAAAGCTATCCTGATGACTACCTCCTTCCGCATGAGGCTTTCAGCCGCATCGGGCAGACGCTCGACTTCCCGGAGATGTCTCAGCTTTTGCGGCAGGTATGGGCTTATAAGGGAGAGGGCATATCGGCAAAGTTGTTCTATGAAGCCAAGGTCGCGGAAGCCGTTTCTCTTGTCTATGAGCGCGGAAAAAAATGCAAAAAAGATCTTCATGCCAGAATATCCGGTCAGGACATGGATGCCTTGAGCAGCGTCACTGCCTATATCAACGATCATTTTAATACAGAGCTCCCTCTTGCTACGCTTGCGCGAATCGCCTGTATGGGCACAACAAAGCTGAAGACCTCTTTTAAGCGCATCTATCACTGCACCATTTCCGAGTACATCCAACAGCGTCGTATGAGCCACGCGGAAATGCTCCTGACATCTACAGAGCTTGCCATTGATCAGGTTGCTTCGGCTGTCGGCTACTCCAACGCGGGAAGATTTGCGGCAAGCTTTAAAAACAATACCGGGCTGTTTCCGGCGGAATATCGCAAAATGTCGCGCAGGACAGGCGGATGATCCCATTTCAATCTTACATTTGCGGTATAATATCCCTGTCAAGCGATGGAATACCTGCTTTGCAAGTATTCCATTGTCATAAACAAGGAGGCAATTCATGCAAGAGACAAGACCCTTGCGCAGCGTGGCCTACTCCCAGGTGGAGAACATGCACGTGCTGCGCCATGAAAATATCAATGGCACCGGCAGGCTCTATGGGGGGCAGCTGCTCTCCTGGATTGATGAGACCTCCGCCACAGTAGCCCAGCGCCATTCCGGCAGAATCATCACCACAGCCTCCATTGACCATCTGGAGTTTAAGCGGGGCGCCTATCTCAATGACCTGGTCGTCCTGGTAGCACGCCTGACCTATGTGGGCAACGCCTCCATGGAAGTAGAGGTCGACTCCTATGTCGAGGACCAGCAGGGCTTCCGCCACATGATTAACCGGGCCTTTCTCACCTATGTCTCTATTGACGAGAAAGGGAAACCTGTTCCCATCCCCTACGGACTTGAAATTAAGACAGAGGCCGAACGGGCTCGCTATCAGGCCGCTCTGGCCCGCAAGGAGCACCGAATTCTCCGCAGGAGTCAGGGCTTCTGATCCGTCCGCAACAAGGCGCAATCGTTGCAAGCAAAAGAATTCCTGACTGTGAGCTGTATTTAATGGAAGGCTGCAAACATTGGCCTCAAAAAGAGCATCCGCAGGAATTTGCAAATGCTTTGCAAGGATATCTTGACAGAAGACTTATCCTTCAGCGTGAAATACCTGTGGGATAACTGTTGCCTTTCAGCTCGCAGCTTTTCCCGTCGTGTATATCGCTCTAAAAATCCTGCCGTGTGCAGCGAAATCACATAGAGAAGAATCCAAAACTCTTAAACTTAAGTTCACCATCTCCATTAAAGTGAAGATAAAGAGCTGACTTCCCCGGCTGAACCGCAATCGGGATCAGATAATTCTGCCAGTCCGGATTCCTGACCTCAAGATCAATCTCCCCCAAAACCTTCTTCCCACTTTCATCCGCTGTAACCAGAATGTATCCTGCGTACTTACCTGACAGTTCCAGATAAAGCAGATCCTGATCTGTAAATTCAAAGGAAGGGTAGCCAAGGACGCTACCCTTCTTGACATGCGCAAGCCAATTCTGTGCTGGCTCCTCTTCCAGGATCGCCGCCGGATATGTTCCGTCTCCGACAAGGGTCTCCTTCTTTGCCACACGCTCCCTGAGCGCCCCATAAATATTGTAAAATTCTCCCATCATTTTCTCCTTGTTATGTCACGAAAAGACTTACCCGCCAACCTGACTCGGATCCATCCCCTGAAGTCACCATTCCGGTTATAACCGACAGATAGCCGGATACGTTAATTATGCCATATCCTATTTCCTTGTACACGTCTCTTACGGCAGCTTTCAAAGAACATGTAAGCCGTCCCTTCGATCAGCAACCAACATTCCCATTCCAAATCCACGGATCAAAGTCGCATGTCACCGGGAGTGCCACACAAAAAGAGACCATGCCCTGGCACAGCCTCTCATCGCAAACCTATAAATTTACCAACAGGGTGAATTACCTTCACAATCGATTCTTACAGTGCCGAAATCATACTTGCGGCATTTACATCAAGCTGCAAAGAGCTCACTTACTCCTTCTCGATAACCAGGGCCATGATAAAGCGACTGTCGCCGGTGGAGAGTAAGTGCTTGCCGCCCTTATCGAACTTAAACTGATCGCCGGCCTTCAGCACATAGTCCCTGCCCTCGTAGCTAAGATTGGCCTGCCCTTCCAGGGCGAAAATCATAGCATCGCCCGGCGCCGGATGCTCAGGCAGCACAGAATTCTTATCAAATGCCAGAAGCGCGAATCTCATGTGATCGCTCTCGACGATCTTTAAGAAATTAACCTCTCCCTCTTTAAATGAAACCAACTTTGCCAGCTGAAGAACCTGACCTGCGTCAACACCATGCATCATATAGATCTCCTTTCCGGGCGAATCGACGTCCAAAAACAGAATCTGTGTTCCGCGCGGATTCTGTTGTAAATCAAATCTGTAAAGGATCTTTTCTCTCCCTTACAGGTACAATCATAGTTCATCAGAAAATCAATTCTGTTGGAATTCAAACATTTTTGGATATTTTCCATTTCTCTCTTGCTTTCTTTTGTTTACGATGTTAACATTATGGCGTCGATAAAGTTAACGATGTAAACTTGTTAGTGAAAGAAGGAATCATGAATGATACAAAAACGATCTCCCCTCTTGTGAACCTGCAAGGTGTGAGCAAGGCCTTCGGAGAACACCATGTTCTCAAAGGCATCGACCTTCAGGTACATGCGGGCCAGGTACTGGGCTTGCTCGGGAAAAACGGAGCAGGTAAGTCCACGCTCATCAACATCATGTGCGGCATGCTCCCGGCGGATGCAGGCCGTGTACTTATTGGCGGCCGCAACCCCGCGCGTCAATCTGTGGGCAAGATGATCGGCTGCGCTCCCCAGGACATAGGCCTCTACCCCGATCTCTCTGTCAGACAGAACCTCACCTCTTATGGGACCATTGAGGGGCTTTCCCTTCGCGAGGCACATACGCGGGCATTGGAAGTCATGGAACTTCTCGGCTTAAAGGCACAGGCGGATCAGGGCGCCCGCAGCCTTTCCGGCGGTCAGCGCCGCAGACTGCACGCCGGCATGGCCATCATGCACAGGCCCAAGGTCATATTCATGGACGAGCCGACCGTTGGCGCCGATGTGGAAGCGCGCTCCAAACTCCTCAAGGCAGTGCGCACACTTGCGGATGAAGGCGCTGCCGTCATCTACACCAGCCATTATCTTACCGAATTTGAGGAGCTCAATGCGGATATTGCCATACTTGATAGCGGGCACATCGTGGCGAGCGGAACACTGGATGAAATCATTCGCGGGCACGCCAGGGCATCCGTTGTTGTGCGTTTCAGCGGACAGACTCCGGCCGTTTCCGGCTGGCAGGCCACAGAGCGAGGGCTCGAGCCGGTCAATGAAGTGATTGATCCCGGTCATGCAATTGCTGCTCTGCTGGCAGACCCGGCAGTGCACGGCCTCACTGTAGACGACATTCGCATAGAGAAAGCAGACCTGCAGAGCGCCTATCTGTCCATCATCGAAAATAAGGAGAATCATCATGCAGCTTAGATATTTCACCGCAGTAACTCGACTCAACCTTCTTCAGCAGCTGAGAAATCCAGCCTCTATTTTGATTCTGACCATTGTCCCGCTGGTCATCATTCCTTTCATGGAACCCGCGTTCAAGGCTATGCTGCTGCAGGATGGCTATACCAATGTCACAGGATCTGAACAGGCGGTTCCCGCCATGGCTGTCCTCTTTGCCTTTCTGGCGGTACAGACCATCATTCAATCCTTCTTTCACGAGAAGACCTGGGGAATGTGGCCAAGACTAAAGATGTCCGCGGCATCAAAAGGAGCTCTTCTGGGCGGTAAGGCTTTCGTTGCCTATCTCATTCAGTCCGTGCAGGCGATTGCAATCATTGCCCTGGGTGCCGTCCTGTTCGGTTTTCGCCCCAAGGGCAGCCTTTGGGCACTCCTGTTGATCATACTGACTTTCTCCGCGATCCTCGCGGCGCTGGGGATTGCTCTCGCCCTGTGGACGCCGTCCGAAGAACTCGCCTTATCTCTCTCAAGTGTCATCGGAATGCTTGCCGCAGGAATCGGCGGCTCCTTCTGCACGGTCTCAAGCTTTCCCGAATGGGCACAGCCCATCTCGCGTTTCTCGCCGGCCTATTGGGCTCTTGACGCCGTACATGCGGTAAGCCTGGACGGCGCCTCGATCGCGGACATCCTTCCGCAGGTCGGCATGCTTGCCGTCTTTCTTATCGTCATCATTGGTGCTATCATACTAAATTATATGGTAAGAGGCTTTATGTCAGCACAAAAGTAGGAGCTACTATGTCAAAAGGCGAAAGGGCGGGTACTCGTATGCATATGCTCACGCGAGACGATATCATCTCTGCCTCTCTGAAACTGGTGGATGAAGAGGGTCTGAATGCCCTGTCCTTTCGCGCCCTTGGCAAGCGCCTGGGCGTGTCCCAGACGGCATTTTACCGCCATATCCCCGACAAAGCTGCCCTTCTGGACGGTGTCTCAGAGAAGATCTGGCGCCAGACTCTCGAGAGGCTTCTCGCTATGACCGCTCCAGGCGCCGAGACCAGAAGCTCCGCCGAAAGCTGGCACTCTGTCATGCTTTCCTATGCGCGTACGCTCCGCCGCACGCTCCTTGCCCATCCCAACGCCGTGGAACTCGTCCTGACACACCCCATCGCCACTGCAAGATCGTTCTCGCTGATTGCACAGGTACTCGTTGCGTTTGATGCCGCGGGCTTTCAGCATCCGGACCATATGCTAGCGCTCTTCACCGCGGTAACTGTGTACACAACAGGTTTCGCAGCAGCTGAGGCGGCTCCTCCTGCCGGCGGTGAGGTCACTAGCCCCCTGGCGGGTTTCAATGAAGCGCTGTCCTCAATGTCTCCTGCAGACAGACAGGCCCTTGAGGGTCTGGTCGGTCAGGTGATGACCGGCAGCTGGGATTTTTCCTCACAGTTCGAGGTCGGTTTGCAGGCTCTCTTGCGC
>NZ_JAQT01000037.1:0-2008 GCF_000524295.1 Shuttleworthella sp. MSX8B | reverse complement strand
CCTTGAAAGATTCTAAGAGAATCAAAGCGAACCTCAGAGCAATCTGAGGACCTTAAAAACAGTAAAGGATTAGCCAAGCTAATTCATTCTGGGAAGCATGCATCTGCGAAGATGAGGCATAACATACGATCTGTTACAGGATCTGTGTGATAGACTTAAAAAACGGATGAATGAAGGACTTTTAACATGAGAGTTCGATCCTGGCTCAGGATGAACGCTGGCGGTGTGCTTAACACATGCAAGTCGAACGAGAAATAATATTCGGAACTCTTCGGAGAACCCTTTTATTTCGAGTGGCGGACGGGTGAGTAACGCGTGAGCAACCTGCCCTGTACCGGGGGATACCAGTTGGAAACGACTGTTAATACCGCATAAGCGCACGATAAGACATCTTGTTGTGTGAAAAACTCCGGTGGTATAGGATGGGCTCGCGTATGATTAGCCAGTTGGCGGGGTAAAGGCCCACCAAAGCGACGATCATTAGCCGACCTGAGAGGGCGACCGGCCACATTGGGACTGAGACACGGCCCAAACTCCTACGGGAGGCAGCAGTGGGGAATATTGCACAATGGGCGAAAGCCTGATGCAGCGACGCCGCGTGAGTGAGGAAGTATTTCGGTATGTAAAGCTCTATCAGCAGGGAAGAAAGAAATGACGGTACCTGAGTAAGAAGCTCCGGCTAAATACGTGCCAGCAGCCGCGGTAATACGTATGGAGCAAGCGTTATCCGGATTTACTGGGTGTAAAGGGAGCGTAGGCGGCAGAGCAAGTCTGATGTGAAAGCCCGGGGCTCAACCCCGGTAGTGCATTGGAAACTGTTCAGCTGGAGTGTCGGAGGGGTAAGCGGAATTCCTGGTGTAGCGGTGAAATGCGTAGATATCAGGAAGAACACCGGAGGCGAAGGCGGCTTACTGGACGATTACTGACGCTGAGGCTCGAAAGCGTGGGGAGCGAACAGGATTAGATACCCTGGTAGTCCACGCTGTAAACGATGAATACTAGGTGTCGGTACCCGAAGGGTATCGGTGCCGTCGCAAACGCATTAAGTATTCCACCTGGGGAGTACGTTCGCAAGAATGAAACTCAAAGGAATTGACGGGGACCCGCACAAGCGGTGGAGCATGTGGTTTAATTCGAAGCAACGCGAAGAACCTTACCAAGTCTTGACATCCCGATGACAAGCGATGTAATGTCGTCTCTCTTCGGAGCATCGGAGACAGGTGGTGCATGGTTGTCGTCAGCTCGTGTCGTGAGATGTTGGGTTAAGTCCCGCAACGAGCGCAACCCTTGTTCTTAGTAGCCAGCAGGTGACGCTGGGCACTCTAAGGAGACTGCCGGGGTGAACCCGGAGGAAGGTGGGGATGACGTCAAATCATCATGCCCCTTATGACTTGGGCTACACACGTGCTACAATGGCGTAAACAAAGGGAGGCGAAGCCGTGAGGCCAAGCGAATCCCAAAAATAACGTCTCAGTTCGGATTGTAGTCTGCAACTCGACTACATGAAGCTGGAATCGCTAGTAATCGCAGATCAGCATGCTGCGGTGAATACGTTCCCGGGTCTTGTACACACCGCCCGTCACACCATGGGAGTTGGTAATGCCCGAAGTCAGTGACCCAACCGCAAGGAGGGAGCTGCCGAAGGCAGGACTGATAACTGGGGTGAAGTCGTAACAAGGTAGCCGTATCGGAAGGTGCGGCTGGATCACCTCCTTTCTAAGAGATCGAGTAGAGCGTTGTTTCATTGTTGAGTTATCAGGCACGCAAGTGTTTGAGCGCAGCTTATCGGCGGAGCCGATAAGCATGTCTTGTGGACTTCGTCCACAAGCCGGGGCATTCGCCCCGAGGATCATCAAAAACGAATGCTTACGAATGCAAGCATTCGACGCATTGTTTTTTCCAATCCTTGCGGCTCAAAGATAACTTCATATTTTCGGTGGCGATACGCCTGAGGGGAACACCCGTTAACATCCCGAACACGATGGTTAAGACTCAGGCGGCCGACGGT
>NZ_JAQT01000036.1:0-22328 GCF_000524295.1 Shuttleworthella sp. MSX8B | reverse complement strand
CGAGCGTGATTCGATCTCTGTTTGCTATGCAGAAATTTGGTCTGGAGTCATTATAGCATGCCCATTGATTATTAAAATCTGGGATTCTTGATTACAAAACGGGATTTTCATTTACAAATCGGGATTCTCGGTTACAGAATATCACCTCTTATTTACCAAACGGGAGTCTCCGCTTACAAACGGGATTCTCAAGCTACATTTCATCCTCTTGTGGTATTCGGATATTTTGGGCATTAAAACAGCACTTATTAAGCACACGAAAAGTACTTGAAAAGCACGCACAATTAGGCTATAGTGAGGATGCAGGAGGTGATCTATATGGCAATAACAGCTGATATGACAAATTTTACATTCAAGGTGGATAAAAAGACCAGAGAAGAATACAGCTCATTATGTGATTCTCTTGGCCTTACAATGTCTTCTGCGACTCTTGCACTTGTGAGACAGGCAGTCAGAAATCAGGGAATGAGTTTTTCTCTTCGTGACGAGAATGGGTTGACTCCAGCTGAGGCTGCAGAACTTAAGCGCAGAATCAGCGATGTCAGGAAGGGAAATGCTGTTCATCATGATCTGACAGAGGACTGATTATGCGGAACTTGCTTTGGCAGTCCGATGCCTGGAAGGAATATGCGGAGATTCAATCTGATAAGGCCCTGCTGAAAAAGGTCAATAATCTGATTAAAGATGTAATGCGGAATGGCTATAATGCATCCTATGGCCAGGTGGAGATGCTGAAAGGCGATTTTGCAGGTTTTGCCAGCGTCAGAATTGACAAGAAGAACCGCATCATTTTTGAGGCTGATGAATATCAGATTACCATCATTCAGTGCGGAGAGCACTATAAGGACCATTAACAGAATATCGAAGATATGAGATCGACAGTTATATTCGCTGGTACTGCACAGATCAAATCAACACTCGGAGGGCTCAGTCCTCTTCAGTATGGAAAGGAGTTGGGTGTGGCTGTCTAAAAAATGTCCACACCCCCTTCTTTCCGTGCCCAAATTGCAAGTTTCACCAGCGCAGGCAGGTCCCCGATGCCAGGTTTCTTATAAAGCAATTACAGGGCAAGCAACGCGTCATTCACCTCACAAGGGATACCCCTGTGCCGACAGATATGTCAGAGTACAAGCATTTGCCTTCCGCAAGCTTAATCTCCGTATTCGCATCCCACATGAGCCGCTTCAATCTCATCGACCAGCTCCCACTTCCAATCCTTCTTGAGGGACTTGCGGTAGAGCTTTATGCTGCCCGTCCCCGTGCCTCCGCACCAGAATTTGTCATGACGGATCTGACCGCCCGGGGTCTCATAGCTGAGCTGGACCATATCCTTCCTGGGACATTGAATATCCGTGTACATCTTGGACAGGGGGGTCTCCTGGATCAGGCGCCAGCGAATATAGTCCTTCCCCACCTTGACCTTGTAGCGGGTCTTGGTCAAAGTCCAGACATGAGAGAAGTTGAACTGATAGGCTTCTCCCTCATGCCAGATGGCGCCGAGCAGGCCATTTTCCACTTCCAGATTGCCGATCCTTGGCTTGCCCCCTCCAATGGCAAAGGCGGAATTACTCAGCTTGTCTCCGCTGATCTTCGAAGTCAGATCATTGGAGGCCAGCCAGATCCACGGCCTGGTAAAATCACTGCCCCAATTTTTATCCGCGTAGCCAAACGAGGTCTCCGGGCGGACCATGTAAATCTGCCCGTTATAGACGACTCGTCCCTCATAGGCAGTCTTCATCCCTTCCGCGTGCCAGAGCATCTGCAGAGCCTCCTGGTCGCGCATAGCTTTCCCCGCGCCATAACCGATATTAAAGGCGATCTTCTTGTCGATGTGCAAATCCCAGATCAAATCACCGGCGTCGCTCATCCACTCCGGGTGTGCCTTGACCTCCTCCGGCCGCAGACAGACCCTCCCCAGACTTCTGGTCTCGCTGAGGAAACAGTTGTCCGCGCTGATTGAGAAGGGAGCCCCCTCATTCATGCTGACTTTCTTCCAGGGGAAGAAGCGGTTCAACTGCTTCGGGTCTTCTCCCCAGACCCCAGCCTTGACCATGAGATAGGAGGGCTTAATCCCCTTGCTCTGCGTCTCTTCGCTCTGTCCCAGAATGGCGGAATCTGTTCCCAGAGCCGGATTGATCGCGAAGAAGCAGAGGAAAAAGCTCTTCTCCTCGCCGGTAGCCGCATTGTGCCCGGTAAAGAACTGCCGCCAGCAGTCGTAGCCCTGTTCCGCCAGCTTGCCTCGAAGCATAAAACGGTCGCGCTCCAGATCGGACTTGTTGAAGCCGCTCTCCATGATGTCGCTGCTCACCTCACCGGCGACATCCATGGCGCTCCTTCCGAGCTCCACGGCTCTGCCTGCCAGAGGATACTTCTTTGATACCTCTTCCACCATCTGTCCCACGGATTTGGCCGCAGACGCCGCCGCCTCATCCAGCTTGTACTTTTTGGCGATCTCTCCCGCCTTACTGACAGCTCCGTCCGTGACATGAATCGCCCCAGTGGCCGCCTTCTTGGCCACTTCAATGGCCGCATCCGCGTTGTCCGTCGCAGAGTCAATCGCCCTGGATATATTGGTCTCAATCTCTTCTAACACGCCCATATTCGTCCCTCCTTTTGGAAGTTACCTAAACCTTATTTTGGTCCATCCCAGCCGATTTGTAAACCGACCCTAGAGCATAGGGGCAAGCAGCTTGAACACCGCCCCCAGGGCCCGGTCAAAGCGGTTGCGGAAGCCTCCGGCCCGGGTATCCTCCAGGGATATCTGCTGACATTTGTCCAGGGTCTTTTGAAAATCCTCAAGAATATCCCCGATCACCCGGTTTCCATCCACATAGAGTCCCACCTCGAAGTGGTGATAGAGGGATCGGTAATCCAGATTGATGGACCCGACCGTCGCCCTTCTGTCATCGCTGACGAAGACCTTGGCGTGTACAAATCCCGGCGTATACTCATAAATTTTGACGCCGGCTTCAAGAAGCTCCCGATAATGGGTCTTGGCCAGCGCAAAGGCGTAGCGCTTGTCCGGAATATGGGGCAGAATAATCCTGACGTCGATCCCTCGCTTGGCCGCGTAAGTCAGGGCATTGACCATCGTTTCGTCCAGAATCAGATAGGGGGTCATGATATAGACGTAGTCAGAGGCGGTCTGAAGAATATCCAGGTAGACCTGTTCTCCCATCCGCTCTCCGTCCAGAGGGTTATCCGCATAGGGGATGACAAAGCCATCCTCAACAATCCGATCTCCCTCTGTCCCCAGAAGGCCGTAGAGGGCTGAGGCCTCGATATAGCGGTTCTCCTCCGGCATAGGCTTATTCGCCTGATAATTCCAGGACTCCAGGAAGAGGCGGGTAAAGGTGGCGACCCCGTCTCCATAGCTGCGAATAGCCACATCCTTCCAGTGCCCGTAGGGGTGGGTCGCGTTGATATACTCATCCGCCAGATTGAGCCCTCCCGTATAGGCCGTTTTCCCGTCGATGACCGCGATCTTGCGATGGTCACGGTAATTGTACTCCGTGGAGACGAAGGGCCTCACCGGATCAAAGATGCGGCAGGCGATGCCCAGCTTCTCCAGCATGGCCGGATAATTATGGGGAAGGTTGGTAAATTCATTGGTCCCGTCATACATGAGACGGACCTCCACCCCCTCCTTGACCTTTTGCGAGAGAATGTAGAGGATCTTGCCCCACATCTGCCCCTCAGAGACAATGAAATACTCCAGGAAGATAAAATGCCTGGCAGAGGACAGGTCCTCCAGGAAATCCGGGAGGAAGTCATCGCCCAGAGGATAGTACTTGAGGTTCGTGACCGGATAGGGATGATAGCCACAGGTGTCGTTCATATAATGGGCAAAGGCCGCTCTCTCGGGTCGGCAGTCTTCAATCGCCTTCATGGCCAGGGACATGTCAGGCTGTGCCTGACTCGTGTATTTCAAAATCCTGGAAATTTGCTTCTTCAGTCTCCGGTGGCCGACATCACTTCTCACATATACATAGAAGAGCGCCCCGAAGGGGCTTCCGACCGCGACAAAAAGCAGCCAGGAGAGCTTGACGCTCGGATCGCTGTCGCTGTTGAAAATATGCAGAACCGATATGACGGTGACGGCCATAGAGAACATATACATATAAGGGCCGTAGCGATTTAAGGTATCCACAAGGGCAACCACAAAGAGGATCTGCAGGATGATCAGCGCAGACATAATGAAGGTTCTGCCGTAAACCAGCTTGATCAGACGCTTTTTCCCTCTCTTCAAGAGACGCATCTCCCGGATATCACTCAGTGAATTGATTTTCCGCATCCCTCACCTCAGTTCAGCCCTTCTTTTGCAAAAGCCTGTCTACTGTCTATGTGCTCGTCTCATTGATGCAATCATATCGCAAAGATCCTCTTGATTTCAAACCTTGCTCTGGGCCAGGATTGTCCCTGCGCAGACCAGGATTAAAGAGAGCAGAATGACAGGCCAACCCGCCCCCTGCTTCTCCTGGAGAAAAATCGTGGAGAAGATCACGCCAAAGACAGGCGTCATAAAACCGAAGACCGCCACTTTGGAGACGGGATTGTACTTGAGCAGCTGACCCCAGAGCGAATAAGCCACCGCAGAGATGCCCGCCAGGAGCAGGAGAATCCCCAGTCCTGCCCCCTCCATTTGTCCCAAGAGGACTGTCGGGCTGCCTCCCATCAAGCACCCCGCCAGGCAGAGCAGGATTCCGCCCAGAAAAAACTGATAGCCGCTTAGTGTAAAGGGCAGTTCCTCCCTGGAATACTCCTTGAGAAAAACAGATGAGAAAGCGTACATGACCGTCGACGCGAATACGGCGAGCTGGCCCGCCAGGGAAGATCCGGAGCCGACCACTGCCTGTGCGCCCCCTCCTCCCAGCAGGGCAATCAGCAGTCCGGCCAGATTCAGCAGAAGAACTCCGGAGAAGCCGAGAGCGCTGCCAAGCAGCTTGCGCCGGGTCATTCGCTCCTGGTGAAAGAGGGCGCTTGCCACAAAAAGGGCGACAAAAACACTACTCGCCTGTATGATAGAGGCCGAGACCCCGCTACTGTGCGCCAGCCCCAGGTAGAAGAAAAAATACTGTCCCACCGTCTGCAAAAGACAGAGCTTGAGGATCTTGCCCCACATTCCTCTTCCGGGAAAGAGCAGCCTCCGGTAGAGCAGGCTTCCGATCGCAATGGCAAAAATTCCCGCCAGAATAAAGCGAAAGCCCGCGAACAAGATCTGGTCTCCTGTCGCCGACGCCTTGATTCCATAGAATCCATAGCCGATTTTAATGGCTGGGAAAGCCCCTCCCCACAGGGCGCAGGAAATCAGGGCCCCCATCCACACAATAGGAGTCCGACTCAATATATTCTGCTCGGGTCTCTGTTCAGGTATCTTCCCCGACAACCTGCTAATCTTCTGTTCGGATATCTGGTCCTCACACATCATTTTCCCTGAAGCCTGCGATTTTCCAAAAAACTCAGAGGTCAATCTCAACCCTCCTGCCCGAGGGCAGATAGCGCCTGCAGCTGATCCCCGCCGCCTTGAGCATGCGCTTGGAGGCAATGACCGACGGTGTATCCGCGTACTTGTCGGTCTTGAAGATGATCTCCTTGATCCCCGCCTGGATAATGGCCTTGGCGCACTCATTGCAGGGAAAGAGGGTGACATACATCTTGGTCCCCTCCAGGCTTCCTCCCCGGTAATTTAAGATGGCATTGAGCTCGCTGTGAGTTGTGTAGAAATATTTGTTATCCAGGGGATTTCCCTCCCGGTTCCAGGGAAACTCGTCATCGGAGCAGCCGATGGGAAGGCCGTTGTAGCCAATGGAGAGAATTTTATTCTGCGAGCTCACAATGCAGGCCCCCACCTGGGTATTGGGGTCCTTGGACCGCATGCCGGCCAGGGCAGCCACTCCCATAAAATACTCATCCCAACTGATGTAATCCTCGCGTTTACTGCTCATATTCTTTCCTCTGTCGTCGGCCGCCTGACCCCTTGCATTCGATCGTCCACCTGACCCATTACATCCGATCAGCCGCCTGCCCCATTGTACCCGATCGTCCGCTTGATCCATGACACATGGGTTTCCCGCGTGTCCCTGTCCCCTCATCATAAATCCGCTCGTCGTGAACCGCGGCCTCGCTCTCCTGCTCACTCTCTTCTTTCTTATTTTATGCTTCTTCTTTCTATGCTTCTTTGCTCTCGGGCAGACTTACCGCCAGCTCATTGAGCTTGGCCGCCAGCTTCCCGATCGTCTGATTCAGGACTTCAAAGCAAAGGCCATACTGCTGCAGGTTCCCCCCATAGGGATTGAGGATATCCAATTCATCTCCCACATAGGCGGAGAGGACATAGGTATTGTCCTCATCGGCATTCGCGAAACGCCTGATAATCTCCGTTCTCTGCCCGGCGTCCATGGTAAAGACCAGGGTCGAATCTGTGATCTCCTCATTCTTCAGGGGCTCGGACTCATAGTCCGCCAATTCGATTCCCTTGCCCTGCAGAACTGCCTGGACCTTCTGATTGACCGGTTCCGGAAAGAGGGCCACCCTCCCCCGGGCGAAAATCTCAATCGGTCGAGTCAGCTCCTGCCTGCGCAGCAGCTCCGCCGCCATGGGAGCCCGGCACACGCCGCGGCCGGAGACGAAGATCACCCTCGTCACCCTCCTCGCCGCCAGAATCAACTGGTGGGCCGCCGCCTTGATCAGGCGGTTCATAATGGCCGTCCCCATCTGTGGGGTGTCAAAGGCCTCCGAGTAGATGATCTCTATGCCCTGGTCATCAAAATGCCGGAGGACGCCAAAGAGGTGGCGGGCGATCTCCTCCTCGTCGCTGCGCGGTCCGATCTCAACAATATCCCCATAGAGATAGCGGCTTCTAGTCTCAGTGCTTGCGATAACGCCGACCTTGCTCCCCGCCGCGATTGCCTCCGCGCTCAGGCGGTTGATGGTCTCAACCACATCGTCAGCCGCCCCCTCAACAATCTTCAGATCTCCTCTGGGCGCATAGTGCTTATAGCGCATTCCGGGCGCTTTGGGCCTGGCGCTGACATTCTCTTCCATCAGTCCGGGATCCATTCGGACATGATCCTGTCCCAGAACCTCCTCCAGCATCCGCAGGTTGATATAGCCGGGACGGAGCACGGTCGGGATCCCCTCAGACAGGTCCACAATCGTGGACTCCAGGCCGATTTCCACCGGCCCCCCGTCAATGATCGCGTCGATCTTGCCTGACAGATCGTCTGCCACATGCTCCGCTCGTGTGGGCGAGGGACGGCCGGAGCTGTTCGCGCTCGGCGCTGCGATCATACAGCCGCTGGAGAGAATCAGCTGGCGCGCGACCGGGTGAGAGGGCATGCGCACTGCCACGGTGTCAAGCCCGCCCGTAGTCTCCAGGGGGATCCGGTCATTCTTTCTGACAATCATGGTCAGCGGACCCGGCCAGAAAGCGTCCGCCAGGATCCTCACTTGAGGGGCAAGCTCCTGGGCAATGGCCTCCATCTGGGAGAAATCCGCGATATGCACGATCAGAGGATTGTCCGAAGGCCGCCCCTTGGCCGCATAGATCTTCCTGGAGGATTCGGCATTCTCCGCGTCTCCTCCCAGGCCATATACGGTCTCTGTGGGAAAGGCCACCAGGCCTCCCTCGCGCAGAATCTCCCCCGGCTCTCTCAGAATCTCCTTCAAATCATCTCCGGGCATGGCCCGAAACTGTCTTGTCTCCAAACGGGATCCTCACTCTCTTCGCTTTCATTCACTTCATTTGCCGTCTCCCCCGGCATCCTATTTCCTCCGTCGTCCCGACATCCTATTTACCGGCGCTGACCGTCTGCCAGATGGAAGACGGCTCCATCCCCAGCTTCCAGAAGGCGACGCCCCCCAGCGGATTGTTCCGATAAACCTCCATCTTCTTCGCGATCGAGTCGGCGTTCTCCAGCCAGATCTCCACCTTGTTGCCATCAGCGTCCTTCCAGGAGGCTGTGCTCTGCCCCAGCTCCTCATTCCAGCTGGCCACAACCTTATTCTGGGCCAAAAGGGCGTCCTGGTCCTTCATGGCGACAGCCTGACTGGACACGCTTCCATCGCTCTTCGTCGTCCAGGCCCTGGTGTAGAGCGGGAGAGCCAGGATCACCTGCCGGGCAGGCGTCGTCTCTAACGTGGCGGAAACTGCCTTTTTGACATAGTCGATCGAAGAATTGCTGCCCGCGGTCTTGTCCGTGGCCCAGTGCTCATCATAGGCCATGATCACATTATAGTCCGCGTAGTTAGCCTGCTCGGCCCGATTGTAGTGAAGACTGGAGGCACTCGGCGTGTAATTGTCGACGGAGACGACCAGATTATTGGCATGCGCCTTGAGGGATAACTCTCTGATGAATTGAATGTAGCCATCCGCCGCCTCTGTCGGCAGAGACTCGATATCTACATTGATTCCGTCCAGATTGTAGCGGATCGCGGCCGCGATCAGACCGTTGACCAGATTGTCCCTGGCGGACGTCGTATTCAAGACGGTCTTGGTGTCGACCCCCTTGGAAGCCAGATTGCTGACCAGACCCCAGACGGCGACATTTTCGCTGTGCGCCTTGGTCACATAGTCGCTGCTGCCATAGTCGTTTAAGTTGCCCCCATTGTCCTTGAGGGAGAACCAGGTGGGGGAGATCACATTGATTCCGCTGGTGTTGGCCAGGAGATTGGACATGCTGGCATTGCCCGCAGTCGAGGTTACCTGATGCCAGGCCAGCTGGATCTTCTGATCTAAAATCCTGTGGCTGTACTGGCGCTCCGGCAGATTTGCCTCGATTTTGGAGTCCTTGACCCCGCTGACCTTACTCTTGCGGACACAGCCGATGACATTGTCCGCAGTGACCACCTGATACCAGCCGTCCAGCTCCTGCACAATAGTAAGAGAATCTCCGCTCTTTCCGTCCTCCAGAATCTGACTCTTAATTCCCGCCTTGCGACGAATCCCCTCCGCCCCGTTTAAGCTGCCGGTCTTCACTGCCGTCCCGGCTGTCCAGATCGCCAGCCGGTTGGGCTGATTGGCGACGGTGTAGGTCAGGTCCGTGAACTGCTTGACAAAATCCAAAGCCACATAGGTCTTATTGTCGGAGACGATGACGATGGGGGCGGACCAGCTCTTGGAATTCTTATCTTCCATATAATTGGAGTCAGAGAGATTAACGCTGATCAGATTCTTATCCGTGGCATAGCGGAGAATCCCCTCGCTTGCGTCATAGACCCAGCCGTCGTCAAGATGGTCGTGAAGCAGGCTCCAGCGGACATAGGTCGTTCCGTTGACCAGCTTGGCGGCAGGTGCCTTGTCATCTGTACTGATCAGATTGCCGTTGGCAATCACCGCGCCGTCTTCCTCCCCGTCCACTCCAAAAAAGGTATTCAGGCTCAAATGCTCTTTACCCGGCCGATAGCGCACGACCAGGAAAATGACGATCCCGAGCAGGACAATCACAAGCAGTAAAATCAGCGCCAGGGGTATTCTCTTCTTTTTCTTCTTCATCTCACACCTCAGAGCCGAAAATCACACAACAAATCGAATTCATTATATCATAAGAGAGACACCCCGTAGATGATCCAGGGTATCTCTCAGAATGCCTTTCGTGACAGATATGTATTCTTTCGCGCCGATCGGCTCTCCGTAGCCGCCGGCTCCTTGTCACAGGTGTCGCAAGATGATGCACCGGGCACCTGTATCATTTACAGCTACAATATATTTCCCTTTTATTTCCCCGATAGCCCCCTCTCTCCGAACTGCCTTCGGCGCCTTGACGCCCCATCTGTCCGCTCCCGGATCTCCCTTGACCGCGGATTCTCACCTGCCTGTCCACTTTGTTCGCTGCATGGATCTGTGTGAGAGCGATTCCCTCCGCAGCTCTTAATCTGTGGTATATGCGTAAATCGAGCGCAGAGGAATCAGACGCGCGAGAAAAAGGATCAAGGCTTGTTTTCGCCGACTGTCCCCGCCTTCTTGTGTCAGAGGACAGCCATCCATGATTTTGGCTTCGCTGATAATTCGGGAAATGCCGGAAAAAGCAGTGTGCTCTGCTGTCGGCCGAGGAATCCCTCTTCCCTATCCCCGAAGGGGAAAGATAAGTCCTTCTTCTCGCCTGGGCTTCTTTCTATCCTATAGATAGCATTTCCGCTCTGCTATGGCAAGCGCTCAAAAGGCATCTCTCCTTATCATGACAAAATTAACTCTATCCTGCTAAGCGTTTGACGGGAATCCTGCATCATTGCGAATTCTTAAAATTCTTACTATAATAAATCGCACGAACTAACGGCAGGAGGTTTTATGAAGATCGAGAAGCTCAGTGACAGACAGGTTCGCTTCCATATTTCCCGCTCCGACCTGGAGCGCAGAGGGATCAGACTGTCTGAATTCGCTTACGGAAGCGAACGGGCCAAGGCTCTCTTTCGTGAGCTCCTGCTCTGGGCCGAGTACAAGTTCAACTTCGTCGCCCATGATGTCCCTATTATGATTGAGGCTGTTCCTTTCAGCGCGGATGAAATCATCCTCATCGTCAGCAAATTAAGCCCTCAGGAGCTCGAAGCCTATCAGCAAAATCAAAAGACCTCCCTCTCCCCCGATCACAAGGCCGGGCAGGATACCGACCCGCAGAAGGCCGTCCGCCATCTGATTCCTCCCCGCGTCCCAAATGAGAAGACTGCCCTCTTCGCCATCGACCGCCTGGAAGATCTTCTATCCCTGGCCCAGAAAATTCCCCAGCCAAATCAGGTCAGCTCTTCTCTCTACCGCGATCTCAACAACGGGATCTATTACCTTCTGCTCAGCTCCCCTTCGGACCAGCAGGAAACCTTTTCCCTCGTTCAGGCGATCACAAGCGAATACGGCAATCTGCTCGACGTCCCTAAATTCGGAGAGGCCTATATCGCTGAGCGCTTTGAATGCATTTTAGCTGAGAACGCCCTGTCCCAATTACAATCTCTCCGCTCCGGGCGCTAAAATACGCATCCCCCTTCAAGTCCCTTTCCCCAGGAGATCGAAGAGGTCTTCGTCCGCACGTTTTGTCCACCCTCAAAGTTCCCTGAAAAAAGATTGAACCCCCCTCAATCCCTTGTAAATAAAGGGAGTGAGGGGGTTTCTATCAACACATTTTGTCCTATAACTCTAAATAAAGAGATTGAGGAGGCTTCTATCAACTATTTTGTCCTATAACTCTATAACTCCCCATTCGCTCTGTCCCATGCGCAAAAAAGGCCGCCTCCCCGAGGGGAAGCGGTCTTTTTTGCTTTTCCTGTTGGATGAGGGAATTAAGCCTCAGCGGGCGCGCCTACCGGGCAAACTGCCGCGCAGGAACCGCAAGAGATGCAAGCATCCTCATCTATGACGTACTTGGAATCACCGGCGCTGATTGCGGATACAGGGCACTCGGGCTCGCAGGATCCACAGCTGATACAATCATCAGAAATAACGTATGCCATTTGAAAACCTCCTGTAACTAAGCTCTTACATCTAAAACCTACCATCCTGTTGGTATGCTCATTATATGGTTGAAAAATGTCCTTGACAAGTACTAATTTGTGTACACAATTGTTAGCTATTCCTAGCAAAAATCCCTGTATATTGTAGATATGTCGGGAATCTCCTAATCTCCTGATGCTCTACTTAACCCTCTTTGATTGTCATATCACCTATGCCAGACTGATATATCCTGTTTTTAGAAAGTAGACTTTTCTGTACTTATAAGGATACAATAAATTTATATTCTATTCTCAGACACTGCGACTATTTTTTTGTTGTCTCTATTTGTATGGCTTTTATGGAGGAAGTGGTTTGTGAAGAAACGATTAAAATGGCTTTTGGGAATCTTGCTCGCACTTATCGTGATCGTAATAATTGACATGATGATCTGTATTCACCAATATGGAAAGGGGAAAGTCACCCCTTGGCAGGTGTTGGAGGTCAATTTATTTCATAAGATGGTCGCACTTGAAGAACATGATCAGGGAATGCTATTTTTGACGGATCATGACTGGACTGGTGATGAGCTTTTAAAGCGCGGCTGCAGAGAGACAGACCGCATGGGGAGTGTGGGCTATTATACCGCGCCGGACGGAACAACATTCCGTGTCATTGACAGGAGCGAATGGTGCCTCTTCTTTCGATTACATGATATAAAAGGCATTACACTGGAACAATTGGACCAGCATACATAAGGGCACACACTGATAAAATGGCAGCCCCCGCTTCCAATCCACAGCAATTTCACCCTGCATGGTTTGGAACGTGCGCTCCTCGGCGTAAACCATTCGCACCACTAGGCCATCTGTTTCCATAGAGCGCAAGCTATACAAGCGAGTCGTCCAGCAGAAAGTCAATGATGCTGATATTGAGGATGCCCTTATCATCATACCAACGCTTGCGGATGTCATGGCGGACAATAATTTTCGGGAAGGAATCACCGGTCAAGGAAAACGGCTTGTTCTCGATGACTGCTTTTTCCTCTGTTTCCAAAGCGTAGGCGGACTGAATGTAGGTCTTTTTACCACCGGAAATTGCAATAAAGTCGATTTCTCGTGCAACCGGCTTGACCCTTCCGTTGGCGTTTTTCTCATTGCCGTAGACGATACCGATGTCAACGGAGCATTCACGGATTATCAACTCATTGAAAATAATATTCTCCATTCAATGAATATTATACTCCAAGGCGAGAACAAAATTAACGGAGTCAACAGAGTCATTGAAAAGTTAGCAAATAAACCAGGCAACATTTCAATGAAACGAGCGAGAAGGTGCACCGCCATATCGAAATTGGAAATGATGTGTGGATTGGTTATGAAGCTGTCATCTTCTCCGGCGTAAGCAATGTATTGGAAATGAAAATTGCTAAAAGTTGCAATTTGCTGGAACAGGGTGTGGATGCGGACCATGTCATTCGCTTTGCTTTTGATTCTGCGGATAACTTGTCTCTAATTGACGAAAGCCTGATTCAGATTGCAATTCACCTACATCACGTTTCCATCTTTTTTGTTGTATATACAACGATTTTGCTGGTAAAATCATGTAAGATAGTCTCATAGCTTGTCCTGACAGAGGACAGGTGTTATGATTCAGAACAGTCTGGCTGTCGCTTCAGCCGTACATGTACAGTATTTCCAGGAGGTAGAACAATGGCAGAGAACAATGCACCCGTCGTAAACAAGGACACCATGATCGGAGAGCTCTTGCAGATCGATACCGAGCTGGCTCCCATTCTGATGAGCATCGGCATGCACTGCCTGGGCTGCCCCTCTTCCCAGATGGAGACCATCGCGGAGGCCGCTATGGTTCACGGCTATGACGCCGACGACCTGGTCGATGAAATCAATTCCTATCTGTCCGCCAAGGCTGCTTCCCAGCCCGCCCAAGCCTGAGTTAATACACGAGATATAACATTGTACAGGCACAGCATAGGACAGGTACAACATAATACATGCGCTGCCTGGTACATGTACAACATCGCACAGGCTCAACATAGTGCAAGCGCACATATATACAAGTATGGCTAGTAGTGGCGCAACATAAGTACGGGTACAATTAGTACAGGCGAAGTACAAGTACAGCTGGTACAGATGCTGCATAGTACAAGTACGAATAGGGCAGGTATAACATCGTACAAGTGCAGCATGATACAGGCACAACATCGCAAGCGATATATAATAGAAATCCGGCCTCGTGTGACGAAAAGAGACAGTCACACGAAGCCGGATCCTTTTTCATGATAATGGAGTAGCTTTTGTTTTATCTCCCCTTCACGTAGATGAGCCCCTGTCGTGCTCCTTGTTGGCAAATTTCGTATACTCAGGCAGCCAGACCAGCTCGACCGTCCCGATCGGGCCGTTTCTCTGCTTGGCAATGATAACCTCTGAGATCCCCTTGAGCTCCGTATCCCGATGGTAGTAATCATCGCGATAGAGGAACATGACGACATCCGCGTCCTGCTCAATCGCCCCGGACTCTCGCAGATCCGACAGCATGGGCCGATGGTCCGGCCTCTGCTCCACCGCCCGCGAGAGCTGGGAGAGGGCAATGACCGGAACATTCAGCTCGCGGGCCACTGCCTTGAGCGAGCGGGATATCTCGGAGATCTCCTGCTGCCTGGACTCAGATCGGCTGCCCGAAGAGCCGCTCATTAGCTGCAGGTAGTCGATAATAATGACATCCAGTCCCTTCTCCAGCTTTAACTTGCGGCACTTGGAGCGAAGCTCTGAAACCGTAATCCCGGGCGTATCGTCAATGATCATCCTGGAGTTGCCGACCACGCCGGCCCCCTCGATCAGCTGCTCCCACTCGAAGTCCTGGAGGCTTCCGGTGCGAAGCTTCTGCGCGTCTACCCTGGACTCCAGGGAAAAGAGACGGTTGACCAGCTGCTCCTTGCTCATCTCCAGGGAGAAGACCGCCGCCGCCTTGCCCTCATGAAAACAAATGTGCTGGGCCAGGTTCAGGGCAAATGCCGTCTTGCCCATCGAGGGCCGGGCCGCGATCAGGATCAAGTCCGAGGGCTGCAGACCGGCCGTCTTGTAATCCAGATCATAAAAGCCGGTCGGGATTCCCGTGACCGTCCCCTTCTGCCTGGCAGCCGCTTCAATCCTGTCAAGAGCGCGCAGGACTACCTGGTCGATGGGGACATAGTCTGTGCCGCCCCGATTCTGCAGCAGGTGAAAAATATCCCTCTCTGTGCGGTCCATAATGACCGCCGCCTCTTCTTTGCCCTCGTAGCAGGCGTTCTCGATATCCTGATTCACCCGAATGATATTGCGCAGCATGGCCTTGTCCTTGACAATCCTGGCGTAAGACGCCACATTGACAGAGACCGGGACCGCTGCCACCAGATCCGCCACATAGTCCAGACTTGACAGCTCCGGGGGCACTTCCTTTTGTCTGAGCTTGTCCTGGAGGGTGACGACATCGACCGGCTGCCCCGCATTGTAGAGCTCCGCAATGCACTCGAAGAGAACCCCGTACTGCTCATGATAGAAATCCTCCGGAGTCAGAATCCCCAGGGCAGAGGCAATGGCCTCTCTGTCCATAATCATGGAGCCAATGACAGACTGCTCCGCCTCCAAAGAGTTGGGCATGATCCGTTTCGTCAGTGTCTCATCCATAGCTTATGCTTCTCCGACGTGCACGCGCAGAGTCGCCGTCACCTGGGGATGCAGCTTGACCTTGATCTCATGCATCCCGAGAGAACGGATGGGCTCCTCCAGGATGATTTTCTTTTTGTCGAGGTCCTGATCGTACTGTTTCTTAACTTCGTCAGCGATCTCCCTGGAGGAGACAGAGCCAAAGACCTTGCCGTTTTCCCCGGTCTTGATCGCGGTCTCTACCTTCCAGCTCTTCATGGCCTCCGCCATCTCCCGGGCGGCGGCCAGATGCTCCGCCGCCAGTTTAGCCTCATTTTTGGCCCGAAGCTTCAGGTCGTTCAAGTTCTTCGGAGTGGCTTCCAGCCCCCACTTCTTGGCGATGAGCACGTTCCTGGCATATCCGTCACTGACATTGACGACGTCGCCCTTCTTTCCGTGCCCGGCCACATCCTGCAATAATACTACCTTCATCACAAATCTCCTTTATCTACATGCTCGTCAATCAGCCCGATCAGCTCTTGCTTGACTTCATCAATATCAGCTCCCGGGATCTGAGCTCCTGCAATGTTGAGATGGCCTCCGCCGCCCAACTGCTCCATTAATTTCTGCACATCCACCTCATCAATGGATCTGGCGGATATATAGACCTTGCCTCTGTAATCGGTAATGACAAAGGAGGCCTTGATTCCGACAATGTTTAGAAGCTCATTGGCCGCCTGCGCCCCCACAATCGTCGGGGACTCCACATCCGTCGTCTCACAGATCGCCACGGCATAGTGGTCATGATAGACCTCCGCGTCACGGACCACCTGGGCCCTGGCCTTATAGGTCGCCATGTCCTCGCGAAGCATCTTGCGCACCCGGATCACGTCGGCGCCATTTCTCCGAAGATAGGCCGCCGCCTCAAAGGTCCGAACCCCCACCTTGGCCGCAAAGTTATCCGTATCGATCAAAATGCCCGCGTAAATACAATCCGCCTCTGTGGGCCGCAGCTGCACCTTCTCAGAAAAGTACTGCAAAACCTCGGCAATCATCTCACAGGCGGAGGAGGCATAGGGCTCAATGTAGCTCAAGACCGGATTCTGAACGACCTCTTCTCCCTGGCGGTGGTGATCGAAGACCACAATATGGCGGGTTCGGTTGAGCAGGTCCGGCGCAACGGTGTAGTTCGGCCGGTTGGTGTCCACAACCACAACCAGCGTGTGTTTATCGACGATCTGCAGAGCCTCCTCCGGGCTGATGATCATGTGCTCCGGATAGCCCCGGTCTCCTGTAAAGAGGGAGACTAAGGGACGGAGAGAAGAGGTCACCGTATCGACGACGATTCTGGCCTCTTTCCCCAGCTCTCTGGCAGCCACGTAGACGCCGACCGCCGCTCCGAAGGCGTCGATATCTGTGATCTTGTGGCCCATCACAAGAATGGTATCGCGGGAGGTCATAATCTCCCGCAGGGCCTGTGCCTTGACCCGGGCCTTGACTCGGGTATTCTTCTCTACTTCCCTGCCCCGGATACCATAATAGCGGATCTCATCCCCGGATTTAATGGCGGCCTGCGAGCCCCCGCGGCCCAGGGCCAGATCCATGGCGGCTCTGGCATACTCTGTGTTCTGCGTGTAGCTCCTGCCGCCCAAACCGATGCCGATCGAGAGGGTGATCTCGTTGTCATTACCGGCCTTGGTATTTTTGATCTCCTCCAGAATCGAAAAACGGTCTTCTTCCATTTTGGCCAGATATTTGCGCTGGAAGAGAACGATGTACTTGTCCCGATCATTTTTGCGGACAATAGCGTCAGAGCTCTGAAAATACTTGTTGACCTTGCGGTCAATCAGGGCAACCAGAAGAGCCCGGCGCACTGCCTCGACGGAATCGATGGTCTCCTCATAGTTGTCAATGCTGACCTGGGCAACCACAAGCTCCTGATCGATGTTCTTCTGACGCAGGGCCACCAGCCTGGTCTCGTCGAAGAGCATGAAGGCGATGACCCTGTCCATGCTGAGGTTGAGGGAGCCGGTCACCTCCTTCTTCTCCCTGAAGTTATCGATCGTCAGCTGCTGCAGGGTGGCGCGGTAGGTATGATGATCGCTCTTTAAGCCAAAGACCAGAGGATCTTCGCCGATCGCCGCGATCCGGTCCTTGTTGATCTCTCCAAAGAGAGAGGTGACTGATTTCTGAAAATCAGAGTCCTCCCCGGCCAGCTGAAAAAAGGCCTCGTTGCGCCAGAGGAATCGTCCGTTGGTGTCAAGGAGGGCATAGGGGATTTCCAGCTTGCCCAGCAGTTCCTTCTGCACCGTCCCGTAACGGGTGGCGAAATTGATAATCTCCCGGTTGAGCTGTTCTCTGTTCCAGCGGTAAAAGGCCCAGATCACCAGGGCATAGACCAGAATACAGGGTACCGCCAGAAGAGCCAGCTTGATGTTGAGAAAGAAGAGGGCGATGTCACCGAGCACAAAGAGGACGATGACATAGAGCGGGGCCTTCAGATAGTGGTCCAGCTTGCCCCTGTAAATCAAAGTGTTCACTGCCTAATCTCCTTTTATCCGGTTCTGCCCCCTCTATTGGTGCTCGATCAAACCTATGGCGGAAACAGAAAGCCAATCACAGTATAACATTTGCCCCAGATCATGGCTATATCTGCCGATTTATGCATGCCTTCGATGACTCCGCAAAATCCTCCTTGGGCAAGCTGCCGAAATCCTCCCCCCATTTTCGACGGTCTGCCCATAGGAGGCCGGGAGGACATTTCCTATAATAGAAGACAGATATAAAAATCGGGCGGGCAGAGTCCGCTCACATAGAGAAGGAGAACACTATGTCAGAAGTAACACTGAAAAATGTCTGCAAGGTCTACCCCAACGGGTTCCAGGCCGTTAAAGACTTCAACCTTGAGATTCAGGACAAGGAGTTCATTATCTTCGTCGGTCCCTCCGGATGCGGTAAGTCAACGACCCTCCGCATGGTTGCAGGTCTGGAGGAGATTTCCTCCGGAGACCTCATGATCGACGGCAAGCGCATGAATGACGTCGAGCCCAAGGACCGTGATATCGCCATGGTCTTTCAGAACTACGCCCTCTATCCCCATATGACCGTATATGACAATATGGCTTTCGGTCTCAAGCTCCGCAAGGTTCCCAAGGACGAGATTGACAAGAAGGTCCGTGAGGCCGCAAAGATTCTCGACCTGGAAGCCCTCCTGGAGCGCAAGCCCGCCGCTCTCTCCGGCGGTCAGAGACAGCGTGTCGCCATGGGACGTGCCATCGTGCGTAACCCCAAGGTCTTCCTCATGGATGAGCCCCTGTCCAACCTGGACGCCAAGCTCCGTGTCCAGATGCGAATTGAGATCGCCAAGCTTCATGCGAGACTGGGCGCCACCATCATCTATGTAACCCATGATCAGACCGAGGCCATGACCCTCGGTACCAGAATCGTCGTTATGAGCGCCGGTGTCGTTCAGCAGACAGATACTCCCGAGAACCTCTACAATCATCCCGCCAACCTCTTCGTCGCAACCTTTATCGGTTCTCCCCAGATGAACATCATGGATGTCAAGCTGGAAGATAAGGACGGCAAGCTGGTTGCCAAGACCGTTGTCGGTGATCACGAGCTGACCATCCCTGAGAACAAGCAGGCGCAGCTGAAGGCTTACGCCGGCAAGCAGGTCAAGATGGGCATCCGTCCCGAGGACATCTACGATGCCAACTACGCTGAGGGAGTCAACCAGAACGACGTCATCAAGGCAAGCATCCGTGTATATGAGCTTCTTGGCGCTGAGGTCTTCCTCTACTTTGATTTCGGCGGCGTACAGATGACCGCCCGTGTCAACCCCAACACCAGCATTCGTCAGGGCCAGGAGGCAACCTTCGCTCTGGATATGGAGAAGGCTCACTTCTTCGATCTGGAGACCGAGAAGACCATCTGCGACTAAAAAACAGCTGCATTTGAAGGTCGAAAATAACTATAAATATAATATGGGCCCGGCAGGCAAATGCCTGCCGGGTATTTTTATGTCCACATACGCGAAAAGGCTGTCCGAATGCACGTCAGAAGTATTCATAAGCGAAAACAAGGAAGAACCATCGAGTCATCTGCAACTCGATGGTTCTTCCTTTTAAATCAGATCTTTGAGATCTTCACAGGTCAATGATTCCCTACGCTTGCTTTTTCCTCTTTTTGACAAGGGCGCCTGCAAGTACTCCGCTTGATGTAATCAGTAAGAACATCATCAGCGGGAGATTGCCGCTGTCGCCTGTCTTCGGCTTCTGCAAGCCAGGCTTGCCCGGATTATGAGGCGTCGGATTCTCTGGCTTCTTCGGCTGATCCGGTACCTTTGGAGTCGGGTTATGTGTCGTGTTGGTGTCATACTCATTCACGCCGTCCTTGACATGCCCCTGGTTGTCCACGGGATTTCCGTTGACGTCGTCGTTAACCTTAACCTTAAAGCTTACGGTGACAGTCTGGCCGTTCTCCACTTCCTTGGTCCAGGTGATGGTTCCTCCAGACTCCTGTCCGCCATCTTCCGCGGATACGAAGGTCGTGTACTGGGGAATCTTATCCGTGAAGGTCACGGTCTGCTTGGTCCCCGTCGTGTTGGTGTAGGTCAGCTCGTAGCGAAGCTCCTGTCCGGGCTGGACTGCCTTCCCGTTAATACTGGTTGTATCGTTTCCGCTGAAGACATCCTTCTTTGGCTCGGTCGGAGTCGGGTTATGGGTCTTATTGGTATCGAACTTATTCTTTCCCGCAATCACCTTCGCCTGATTATCCACAGGCTTTCCATTGATATCCTCATCTACTTTTACCTTGAAGGTCACTGTAAACGTCTCGCCATTTCCGAGAGCCTGCTTTTTCCAGGTGATAACGCCATTTTCCTCTGTTCCGCCATTGTCAGCGGAGCCTGCCACATACTTCGTATGCTCAGGGACAGCATCCGTAATCGTAACGTCCTCTGCTCTCCCTATCGTATTCGTGTAGCTTATCTTGTATAGAAGCTCTGCTCCTCCCTTGACCACATTTCCATCAATACTTGTCGATGTGTCTTTCGGATCAAAGACTTCCTTTTTGGGCTTGGTCGGCGGAAGAACCTTGGTATTAACTGTGTTGGCGTGAATCGGCACATTGTCAAAATACATCTTGGCGCCCGAGTTTACGATCTTGTTTTCGCCTTCGGCTAACACATTCTGATTCGTCTCGGTCTTATAGGTGATTTCATAAACCTTACCGCCTTGATTCCTTCCGAACAGGCTCTTGTTTATGATATTAATTTCCGTATAATCCTGCCCATCCGTATAATCTGGTTTAACGGTCAGCTCGTAATCCTGTCCTTTAACCAAAGTCTTTCCGTCAAGTTTTACGATCGCTTCCTTGAAATCAACCTTCTTGTCGAATGTATCCGCGAATTTCAGGGACTTGATATCGTCTATAATATCCTTCCCCGGCTTCGGAACAGTATAGGTGACCGTATAATTGATGGGTTCACCAACTGACTTGGGTACCTCCTGCTTATCAACCGTCTTTTTCGGAGTCTCGGGGTAAGGCTGCTCGACAAAGAATCGGAAGAGTCCGCCGCTTGGTACGGAGGAATTATAGGCGAAAGTTAAGCTGCTGTTCTTTGAACGTACTGCAAAACCTGTCTTGTTAGACTCATCCTCCCCACTTGTCCCGGCTGATGTGATACCCGGCCCCGGGTACCACCAGTGCCAATTATCGGCTTCATCAACTTCTTTGAGGTCCACTTTTCTGTTATACACAATTTTGTCAATTGTTTGATCAAGGTTGCGTATCCCGAAGCCCTCGTTAAACGAAGTCTTAGTAGTGGGATTTATGGCGTTCCCCGGTTTTACATCAATATCTGAGGGCAACATTGTCAATCTCAAATCAGAAGGGCTTCCATCCGCGTATTCCAAAGCAGCCGTAACTTCTGTTCTGATATTGAAAGACATCTCATTGTTATTTTGAAAACTGGGATGATTAGGATAAACATAATCCATAAGCTGAATACCGCTCGTACCCCAGTTTTGATCCACAGTCAAAAAGGGAACGCCGGCATTCGGATCATTGAAATTGCTCTGCTTCCCATAATATGCTGTAGGATTCAGCTGAAGGCGGGTCACCTTCACTCTGACATTTACCTTTTTCCCGTTGACCTCACCGGCATTGGTAAACAAGAGCTCCAGGGCATCCGCATAGTTTTGCTGGTGCGGCGTTTTATTGTACTTATGCATGAAAACTGTACTTTTCTTCCAGCTTCCATTTGCCGCAATATGCTCTTCCAAAGTACCCGAACCCAGGCTCACAACCTGCATATTCTCCTGAGTGCACTTGAACTCATAGAGGCTCAGATGGGCCAAATTCAGATCTGTAACAGATTTGTCCACTCCGCCTGCTGCGTTTGCTGGAATCGATGGCAATATCATGACAATCACCATGAGGCATGACAGCATCATCGAAAACAACTTCTTGCCGATGATTCTCGCTTTCTCTTTCATAAAACCTCCTTACATATCGTAAGTAACCAAATTTAATCTGCTCATTTCAGAGTAAAGAGTAACACAGTTCGTTCACATTTTCTAGTAATTTTATATAGAAATCACGAACTTCTCACAACTAAATGAATAGGTGATAAAGATATTCTCTCTGTTAAAGCAGGAGGCCCGACTTTCGCCGGGTCTCCTGTTCAAATCCGATCCTCAGGATCCCTGTACGTTCACCTCAAGATCTTCATATATATTTATATTCCTACGCCTGCTTTTTCCTCTTTACCACAAGCGTGCCCGCAAGCACTCCGCCTGACGCGAGAAGCAAGAGAATCATAATAGGAAGATTCCCCAGATCACCTGTCTTCGGTCTCTGCAGCTCAGGCTTGTTGGGATGATTCGGCACCTTCGGAGTCGGGGTGTGTACCTTCACGACATTGGACTTGACAGAGTATACATTGTTGATCGTCAGATCAAAATCATTCACATATGTCGTACTCTCTTTTGTCACCTTTCCCGTGACAATCGGTGCGGGAACCTTCGCAGTCTTGGTCAGATCGCTGTTGATCTGGGTCAGCAGGGCTGCGTTTGCGGTAAAGACCATACGTCTTGTCGATGCGTCATAGCTGATATCATAGTCGGCGCTTGCCTGCTTTGTAGCCTCAATATCCACTTCATAGCCGCTCGGCAAAACATCACTGAACACCAGAGAATTTATTTTCTCATGTCCGGCGGGAATGTTCGTTGTATGCAGGGCAAACTTTACAACTGAACCGATCTGAA
>NZ_JAQT01000035.1:0-986 GCF_000524295.1 Shuttleworthella sp. MSX8B | reverse complement strand
GAATCCGCTGACCGTCAATTACAGCAGGATGTTCCAGGACAAGATCTTCATGACAGCGATGGGAAACACCTTCCTCTACCTGATCATCCAGGTCCCCATTATGCTTATCCTGGCCATGCTGCTGGCCCAGCTGCTGAACAACAAGAATCTGAAATTCAGGGGTCTCTTTCGAACCTTGATCTTTCTTCCCTGTGCAACATCTCTGGTATCTTATGCACTGATCTTTCGCGCTCTTTTCGCGACTCAGGGTCTGGTCAATAGTGTCCTGATGAATCTGCATCTGATCAGCGCCAATATCAACTGGCTGGGAACGCCCAAAACGGCTAAGGCAGTGATTATTTTGGCTTTGATCTGGAGATGGACCGGTTACAATATGGTCTTCTATCTGGCCGGCCTTCAGAACATCGACTACTCGGTTTACGAAGCGGCCAAGATTGACGGGGCTTCGAACTGGAAGACTTTCTGGCATATTACGGTACCTCTTTTGAAACCGACAATTATTATGACAAGCATTATGTCCATCAATGGTACCCTGCAGCTCTTTGATGAGTCCATGAATCTGACCATGGGCGGCCCAGCTAACGCGACGATCACCATGTCTCACTATATCTACAACAACTCCTTTGGACAGGGCGTTTCTAACTTTGGCTATGCATCTGCCATGTCTTTTTTGGTGTTCGTTCTGGTGGCAATCCTGTCTTTGATTAATATGAAAGTAGGTGATTCCCGTGACTAAGAGATATGCTTCCGCGACGCAGCGGCGACTGATTCCCACATATATTTTCCTGATCCTCTGGTCGCTTTTTTCAGTCTTTCCCATCTTCTGGATGGTCACAGCGGCCACCAATACAAGCTTAGATGTGGCGAAGGGCAAACTCTGGTTCGGAAATCAGGCCCTGATCAATTTCCATCATTTGCTTGCCAGAGCGGATCTCTTCGGCGGTCTGGGCAATTCCTTTCTCTACGCCGTGGTACAGACCCTCCTG
>NZ_JAQT01000034.1:0-105238 GCF_000524295.1 Shuttleworthella sp. MSX8B | reverse complement strand
CTTATGCGGTATTAACAGTCGTTTCCAACTGGTATCCCCCGGTACAGGGCAGGTTGCTCACGCGTTACTCACCCGTCCGCCACTCGAAATAAAATCATCACTCCGAAGAGATCATAATAACATTTCTCGTTCGACTTGCATGTGTTAAGCACGCCGCCAGCGTTCATCCTGAGCCAGGATCGAACTCTCATGTTAAAAGTTCTGCTTCTCTCACCTTGCGGTGACAGAAGACTTCTCCCAGAATGAATTAGCTTGGCTAATCCTTTACTGTTTTTAGGTCCTCAGATTGCTCTGAGATTCGCTTTGATTCTCTTAGAATCTTTCAAGGTTGTTTCATTGTTCAGTTATCAAAGAACTTGTCGCGCCAAGGCTCTTGCCCTTTTGCGACAGTGATGTAAATATAAGGCTTTCTCGCCGGATCGTCAAGGACTTTTTCCAAGTTTTCCGCTTTTTCCCCCTCTCTCCCCTTTACCTACAAGATCTTGTACCGGCTCTTGCCGCGCCCCTCTATTGATTCTCTCCCGGGTGCACAAGTGTATTCTCATTTGCCGGCCTGTTCCCGTCTCTATAAATCTAGAAGGTATGCCGTCTCCGGAGCGATGGAATGATCTTCCGTGTGAATCCTCCAATCACTCACAGACTCTAATGAATATACTCCCTCATCTCCCTCATGAAGATTCGGAATATTGTATGGTTCCTGCGTCAATCTGGCTCTGAAACAATCTCCCTCCATAGAGAGGGCCTCAAACCAAATATGTTCGCGATTCTCCTGATCCGGTTTGCCTTCGCTGTCCACTGTCGCAAGCCCCAGCTTGAGCAGGATGACAATGTCTTGTCTTTCTTCCTGTTTTTCCCGCAGCATCTTCACAACATAGGGAAACCGTTCTCTCGCCAAGGAGCTCATCCTCTCCGTCTCCTCATTGCTTACGAAAAAGATGGGGTTATTCTCTATTTTTTCGGTGAACTCTGATGGCCGTCTTAAGCGGTCCTCCTTTCGATCCTCTTCACTTCCATATAGGAAAATGATATTTGTCTTGGAATTATGGGATTCTCTTCTGTCATCAAGGCCTCCCAGAATAGTTTCCGGATAGTACCGCAAACCCTCGGTCCATTTTCTCGAGCTTACAAGGATTGGCTCTCCATCATAAAAGCGTCCTATTTCCAGTACTTCTTTATTCCCTCCCTCTTCATAGTCATCATCCACTTCTCCTGCTTTTTCCCGATCGAGTAACCTACATGCATAATTAGTTATTAATGAACCATGCGTCCCGTATTCATCCCGATTGGAACCGAGAATTTCCAGTTCATGGAGCCCACACCTGCACAATCCATGCGTATGAAGCCATACTTCTGTTTCATCGAAGACAGCTTGCACGGTATATAGACTGTCGGGGGACGGCAAGACCCTTGAAGCAGCTGCCAGCTCCACCCATCTCCTGTTCAAGAGTCTCTCGGCACTTTCATCAAAGAGAGCAATCATTGCCGGGGCCATTGCATAGACCAGCTTGAGCTGCAAGTGGTATGCCTTTTGGGGATCCCCCGCAAACTTCATAAATACGGTTAATACCCGCCCTGCTTTTAGAATCTCCTCCTTCTCCCTCTCTGAAAAATACTGGACCTGCCATTGTATAAGGCCGTCCCGAGAGAAATCGCCCGGAAAAAATCCCACAGCAAAATCCAATCCCTGGTATGACACAAGGGCTTGTCCGGGGCCGTCTGCACCCGGTAAATTCCTATGCTTAAGCTCTATGCCCTCCAGGGCCTCAATATTTGCGAAAATGTCCTCAGTCAGTGCAGTCAGTACATCGTCTTCCGTCAGCAAAGCTGACATATAGGAATATTCTTCCCAGTAGGCGAGGGGAGCTTCTTGACGCGAATGCGCGGACCTTTCCGGGTCTGTCTCCTTGGTCTTTTGAGATAAGCCTTGGACCATTTTCTTGAAGTAACCCATACCGCCTCCTTGATATCTCGAATGAACGATTTCATATGCCTTCTGTCTCAGATTCTATCAATCTTTCCGATCGGCCACAATCCTGTCTGCAAAACCCGGATCGGCAATCAAAAAGCGGCACAGACCTCTGATCGAAGATCCATGCCGCAGTCCTAAGCCAATAGAAATGCTTCTTGCGAAGGCACCCCTAGTCGATGTTGTAGTCCAGATCCTTCAGATCCTTCTTCCCTTCCAGATCCTCCTCCAAGAAGTCGAACTTGCTCATCCCCTTGAAGCCGGCGACAAGAGAGGTCGGGAAGCTTACGATTGCCTGGTTCATTACCCGCACATTGCTGTTGACAATCCGCTTGGATGCGGCCAGCTCATCATTCTCACTGGCGATCTCCTTCTGCAGAGTCAAAAACTGCTGAGAGGACATCAGATCCGGATAGTTCTCCGCTACCGCGCGAATCTGACTCAGCACATCATTCTGATTTGCCATGGCGCGGTTCGTCTCCTGAATGCTGGCTGACTGACGCAGACCGACTAACTCCGTAAAGACCTTCTCCTCGTGCTTGGCATAGGCCTTAGCGACCTTCAGCATCTCAGAGATGGTGTCATAGCGCTTGGCAAGCGTGATATCAACCGTCTTCTTCGACTCCTCGATAGAGACAACATAGCGATTCAGCCGATTGCTCTGACCGATAAACCAGCCGATAATAATAACTGCTGCAAGGATAACGACAACTGCAAAAACCATTTTAAACTCCTTTCATACATCTGACACCGGCCAATGACCGATTCTCTTTCCCTTCGGCAGGACGGGCATCTGTCACTGAAAAATCGCCGTGAAGCTCTGGATAAAATCTATCTCGCCCCTCAGCTTCTTGTATTCCTCCATCAAAGAGAGATGGTCGATCTCCTCCAAAGTCCTGGGGAGAGGGAAAATATCACGGTCCGTATAGCGGGAAATATAGAGCTCATGATCCTCGATATAGATGGCCGTCTGGCTCTGGGATATATTCTTATCGAACCAGTCCAGCACAGTCGGATTGAGGAAATTTCGCGCCGCAAGTTCATCCGTGCAGTATATATTGTAATTCTCGTTGTGGCGAATATCCTCCGTGTCAATCTTCATCTCACCGGCACGGGTCCCGGGATAATCCTGCACTTCGCGTTTTAAAAAAGCGCTTGTCCTCGTCGGGACGACACGGATATGCCCGTCAAATGCTCCGGGAAAACGCATCTGATAGACCTGACCCCGAAAGTCCTGTACCGTCTCGGTCGTTCGGTGCTCCCCGTCGCTGCTGGTTCTCTCCTCCGTGTGATAGGCATAGACATTGGCCACGGCCAGGTCGCTCTCATTGTGAAAGGATATCTGGCGATAGCTCTTGTAAGTTCTGGAGCTCGGGATCACTGATCTGATCGAGTCAAGAGGAAAATCCGAGTTGACACTGATCTCTCCCTCCGGGAAAATCTCCTTGACAATCGGATTGAGCATATTCTCAACATAGAGATGCTCGTTGTCCTCCTTATCTCCGCCGAAGAGCTCCTGGCGCTTCTTATATCGGGGGTAGAGAACGAAAAAGGCGATGACGGCGGCGGCAATCAACCCTTGATAGCGAAACAGCATAAATAAAAAGACACCAATGACGACACAGATGATCGTATACATCTTCCACTGGAGATTGCTGTTCATCTTCTCCCGCAGCTGTTTCAGCTTCTCCTGATAGTCCGGCGATGCCTCCAGCCGTCGAATTCGCTCCAGCTCCTCTTCCCTGTCGGATTGCATAAATTCTGATGCCACACTTCCTCCAATCTCTCTGCGAGCATTCCACAATAGAATCATAGCATTTCTTCCATGGTTCAACAATTGCCGAAGGGCAAGACGATCTGTTTTGTCAACATTCGTCGCGAATTCAACATTGCCGTCTCCCTAATTGACCAAGATCGGCAGGACCGCCAGAGCCGGTGTTGCGGACTGGATCAGCTTGGACAGGTCATTGCCAAAGCTGTCCTGAAACCAGCCCCGCTTCTGAAGAATGCAGCCCAGCGCAATCAAGGCGATAATCGGAATGATCGACTTAATCGAAACAAGAAATAACATCGCTGCTCCTCCTAGTATCTGGGCTCCCACTTGAACTCGCGGACTGCCTTTTCCATATCCTTCTCCCTGACGCGAGCCAGGCCCTGCTCCTGAGCCTTCTTAGCCACAGCCTCCGCCACCTTGGTGGAAACCTCAGGCACGTACTTAAAGGGAGGAAGTACAGGAGCGCCCTCCTGACGGATATCAGTAATCCCGCTGAGTGAGTGCGCCGCCGCTCCAATCATTTCATCCGTCAAAAGACTTGCTTCAGAAGCCAGCATCCCAAGTCCTAATCCCGGATAGATCAGAGCGTTATTTGCCTGTCCGATGGTGTAGTCAACCCCCTGATAGCGCACATTGGCAGAGGGGATTCCGGTCGCGACAAAGGCTTTCCCCTCAGACCATTTGATCAGATTCTCCGCGCGTGCCTCTGCCAGTCTGGTCGGATTAGACAGGGGGAAAATAACCGGGCGATCCGTATTTGCGCACATTGCCCTGACAATTTCCTCCGTAAACCTGCCCGGCTGCGTCGATGTTCCGACCAGAATCGTCGCCTTAACCGTTTTGACTACCTGCAGCAGGTCAGTCATCTGATCGGCATTCTCGAAGTCACTGCGCTTTTTGGCAAAGGGGCGCTGCTCGGGAGTCAGATCCTCCATGTCATCAAAGAGAAGCCCCTGCTTGTCTACCATAAAAAAGTGCTGATAGGCCTCTTCTTCTGTCAGACCGTCGACCACCATCTCACGATGGACACGGGCGGCAATTCCAGCCCCGGCACTTCCCCCGCCAAAGCAGACATATACCTGATCCGTCAGCTTCTGCCCTGAGATCTCCATTGCCGTGAAGATTCCTCCCAGCGTCACGATACCGGTTCCCTGAATATCGTCATTAAAGGTCGGAATGACATTTTTGTACTTGTTCAGGATATTCGCGGCGCTGCCGCGGCCGAAATCCTCCCAGTGCAGGTAGAGCCTGGGGAAGAGTTTTTCTGCCGCTGTTACAAACTGATCGATAAAATTGTAGTAGTGATCCCCGCGAACGCGCTCGTGGCGGTTTCCGAGATAGTTTGGATTTTCCGCCAGTTCTCTGCGGTTGGTGCCCGCGTCAATCACAATGGGGAGAACGCTGGTCGGGTCGATACCGGCGGCCCCTGTATAGACCATCAGCTTTCCGACAGAGATATCAACTCCGTTTGTCCCCCAGTCTCCGATGCCCAGGATTCCCTCCGCGTCAGTGACGACAATCAGGCGAATTTCCCGGTCGCCGGCGGCATTGCGCAGGGTGCTCTCAATATTCTCCGGATGGTTGATATCCAGATAAGCTGCGTACTGCGGATCCACAAAAAGATCGCTGTAGCCCTCGATGGTATCAGCGATGGTCGGGTCATAGACAATGGGATTGAATTCTTCCAGGTGCTGTGAAAACAGATAATAAAACAGGGTGCGATTGGTGTTGAAGATTTCCATCAAAAAGAGGCGTTTCTCAAGATCTGTCCCCTTCGTCTGCATCTGCTGGTAGGTCTGCCGTGCCTGCTCTTCAATCGTCTGCACGCGCGGAGGCAATAGGCCGACCAGTCCCAGCTCGCTGCGCTCCTCCTCTGTAAATGCCGTTCCCTTATTTAAAAAGGGATTGTTTAGGATTTCATGTGCCTTCATGGCTGCCTTCCTTTCTTGAACGCTGAAAAACATGTTCCCGACATTTTTTCTAACAGCTACATCATAGTAGATGGAAGAATCGCGCGCATGGCCTCCTGCACATTTTCGACTCCGACCAGGTCCAGCTGACTGTATTTCCCGCGAATTCCGCTCAGATTAACCTTTGGCATGATGACCCTGGAAAAGCCAAGTTTAGCCGCCTCGGCAATTCTCTGCTCTGCCAGGTTGACGGCACGGACTTCTCCGGACAGTCCCACCTCCCCAAAGCAGATGAGATCATCAGGAACAGGCATTTCCTTATAGGAGGAAATGATGGCCAGGACAATTCCTAGATCAACCGCCGGCTCATTCATGCGAATGCCCCCGGCGATATTGATATAGGCGTCGGACTCTGCCAGTCGCAGCCCGGCCCTCTTCTCGATAACCGCCATCAGCAGATTGACCCGGTTGTAGTCGCATCCGGCGGCCGTGCGGCGGGGCATATTGAAGTTGCTGTGGCAGACCAGAGCCTGAATCTCCACCAGAATGGGTCTGGTTCCCTCAATGGAACAGGCCACCACAGAACCGGAGGCCCCCCTGGGCTTCCCATTCAGCATAAAGGCCGAGGGATTGGCTACCTCCTGCAGGCCGTTTTGGCACATTTCAAAGACGCCGATCTCATCTGTAGAGCCAAAGCGGTTTTTCACCCCGCGCAGGACGCGATAAGCCGCGTGGCGGTCTCCCTCAAAATACAGAACCGTATCCACCATATGCTCAAGAACACGGGGACCGGCCACAAGTCCCTCCTTGGTCACATGCCCTACAATGAAGACTGTGATGTTCATCCCCTTGGCGATCTGCATCAGAACTGCTGTGGATTCTCTGACCTGAGAAACCGATCCCGGCGCAGAGCCGACGGTCTCACTGTACATTGTCTGAATGGAGTCGATCACAAGCACCCTGGGGCGGTTGCGATCAATCACAGAGCGAATAATGTCCAGGTTGGTCTCACAGAGAAGGGAGAGCTGATCGTCAAATGTCCCCATGCGGTCGGCGCGGATCTTAATCTGCTGCAGGGATTCTTCCCCCGACACATAGAGGACATCCACCTTTCTGCTGCAGAGATTGCGGCAGACCTGCAATAGCAGGGTTGACTTCCCGATTCCCGGATCCCCTCCCACCAGAACCATGGACCCCTGGACAATACCTCCGCCAAGAACCCGATCCAACTCAGGCATCCCTGAAGAAATCCGTTTTTCATCCGAAGAAATAATCTCAGACAGATGTGTGGGTCTGACATCTCTTTTCTCTCTTTGAGCCTTGGATGAGGTCTTCTCAACGACCTCTTCGACGAAGCTGTTCCAGGCGCCGCAGACCGGACACTGTCCCAGCCACTTTGGAGACTCATTGCCGCACTCCTGGCAGAAATATACGGTTTTACTTCCCTTTGCAGCCATCTTTCACTCCTCATCATAAAAAGCAGGGGCTCGCTTAAGCTCTTTTTTATTTACGCAAGTTATTTACGCAAGCGGGCATTCTCTTGTCATGAACAAACAGAGCACTGATCTTTTGTGGAGATCGGTGCTCTGCTCATCATCTTCTCACAGGAGGGCCTCTTGCTTGTCTTATGCCTTCCTGACCACTACCTCGACTTTGTCCTTAGCCTCAAGCTCTGCGGACAGGGTTAACTTCCCGCCCAGATTGGTCTTCATGGAACCGGCATCCTTGCCGTCGATCTGAATGTCATACTCGCATCCCGCTTCCAAACCCAAAGTGATCTCCGCGTCCTGTGGACCAGAGACCGTGAAGCTGACCTGGTCAGCGGCCACCCGCATATGCTCCACATTCGTCCCGGGAACAGATTCATAGGCAAACAGGCCATTGCGCTCCAGCTTGGTGATCTCTTCCCAGGTCTTCACCTTATAGACGTCGCCCTCTACCTTGAAATCATCCTGCTTGGACTTGACCTTCAAACCGGCATCTCCAAAACTGATGCTCCCATCCTCTTCCACTCGAATCAGTGTAGACATAATTCCCAGCCTTTCTCTAAATGTTTCTGATTTGATTATAGCCAAGCCCCGGACGAATTTCCAACGAATTCAAGGACTTTTCTCAGGTATTTTCAAATACAATCCGACCCTTTTTAGCCCTGATCACAACTGTCCCGGAGGGATCGATCTCCCCGGCCAGCAGAGCGTCCGCCAGCCTGTCCTCAATCTCCGTCTGTATCTTGCGGCGCAGAGGACGGGCGCCGTACTTGGGCTCATAGGCATTCTCGACAATATACTTTTTGACAGAGTTACGAACCTTCAATTCCAGATGCATCTGTTCCCTGCACTGTCTGGTCAGGTCTCCCATCATAATAGATACGATCTTCTTCATGTCTGTCTTCGTCAGCATCCGAAAGACGATGATCTCGTCGATTCGATTGAGAAATTCCGGCTTAAAGAGGCGCTTCAGCTCCTCCATGACGCCGGATTTCATATTCTCATAATTCTGCGCCTCCGACGCCTCCGCCCCGAAGCCCAGCTTCTTTGGGTCCACAATTCGCTGAGCTCCCGCATTGGAGGTCATAATGATAATGGTATTCTTGAAGTCCACCTTGCGTCCCTGGGAATCCGTCACATGACCATCATCCAAAATCTGCAGAAGAATGTTGAACACATCCGGGTGCGCCTTTTCAATCTCGTCGAAGAGGATGACCGAATAGGGGTTGCGACGAACCTTCTCAGAGAGCTGTCCTCCCTCCTCATATCCCACGTAGCCCGGAGGAGAACCGATGATCTTGGCCACACTCTGTTTCTCCATATACTCGGTCATATCCACCCGGATCATGGCCTCTTCGGTCCCGAAGACCGCCTCCACCAATGCCTTTGAGACCTCTGTCTTCCCGACTCCGGTCGGTCCTAAAAAGAGAAAGGATCCGATCGGCTTTCCGGGAGTCTTCAGATCCAGGCGGCCGCGTCGAACCGCCCTGGCAACCGCCTCCACCGCTTCTTCCTGGCCGATCACCCGCTTGTGGATGGTCGCTTCCAGCCTGCGCAGGCGGCTGGCCTCTGACTGGTTTAGTTTAGAGACCGGGATCTTCGTCCACTCCGCGACGACCTCAGCGACTGCGCTCTCCGTCAGGACTCGCTTTTTCCTGGCAGAGCTTCTCTTCTGGCGCTTCCGCGCCGCTTCCAACTTTGCTTTGACCTTCTCCGACTCTCCTCGTATCGCCCTGGCCCTCTCCATATCTCCTGCCTTTAAGGCCGCAAGGAGCTCTCTCTCCTGCTGCGCTAAAGCCTCCTCCATCTGATAGAGAAGAGGTCCTCTCTCATCCTCAGTCAAGCGCAGCCTGGCTGCCGCTTCATCCATCAGATCGATTGCCTTGTCCGGCAGGAAGCGATCACTGATATAGCGGGAGGCCAGACGCACACAGGAGCGAACCGCTTCCTGACTGATGCTGACCTTGTGATGCTGCTCGTAGAGAGGACGGATTCCATCTAAGATTGCGATGGCCTCCTCCTCACTCGGCTCTTCAACCATCACCGGCTGAAAGCGGCGCTCTAAGGCCGTGTCCTTTTCAATGTGTCTGCGGTACTCCTCAATGGTCGTGGCGCCGATCAGCTGGATTTCTCCGCGGGCCATGGCCGGCTTCAACATATTGGAAGCGTCGATTGCCCCTTCCGCGCCGCCCGCGCCGATCAGGGTGTGGATCTCATCGATAAAGAGAATGATATTCCCGGCGCTGATTACCTCGGCGATAACCCCCTTGACCCTCTCCTCAAATTCGCCGCGGTACTTGGACCCTGCCACCATACCGGACAAATCCAGAGAGAGGAGGCGCTTATGGCGAACACTGTCCGGAACTGATTCTGTGACAATACGCTGCGCCAGCCCCTCGACGATCGCGGTCTTGCCGACCCCCGGCTCCCCGATCAGGCAGGGATTATTCTTACTGCGTCGGCTCAATATCCGAATCAGACGGCGGATCTCCCCCTCTCTGCCGATCACCGGATCCAGCTGCCCCTGCGCCGCCATGGCTGTCAGGTCTCTGGAATATTTCTCCAGGACGGACTCCGCCTGCGCACTCTCCGCATTCCCCCTGGCAACCAGCTCCTCCCGGTAGATCTCCCCGTCCTCTCCCATCGCGGTAATAATATCGGAAAAGAGCTTCTGCGGATCGATGTCTACAGCATTTAACAGGCGGGACGCCGCGCAGTCGGGCATGCGGATCATGGCGACAAGCAAATGCTCCGTCCCGATCTCCTCCACGCGGCTGGTATTCGCCTCCATCTGGGCCTCCTCCAGGAGCTGATTCAGCTTGGGCGTATTGCCGTCCTGCTCTGCGAGAGCAGTTTCCTCTCCCCCGCCAAGCAATTCCTGCATGAGACCGATCAGACGGTCCTCATCTACCTTCTGCTCATGCAGGGCCATGGCGGACAGGGTCTTATCATGCAAAAGTCCTAAAAGCAGATGCTCCGTCCCGATGTAGTGATGTCCCAGGCGCTTTGAGATGCGCCTGGCATAATCCAGCGCGGCCTGAGCCTGTGGGGTAAATTTCATCTCAACCTCATTTCCTGTCAAAAGAGAGCGCGCTGATTGTAATCAGACACGCTCCTCAGATTAAAGATCATTTAAATCCATCAGCTGAAGTTCCGGTAAGCTCTCCTCTTTCTCATCTCTGCTCGCCGCCTCTTCTTTGGCCTGCTGCTCCGCCTTGCGTCTCGCATAGGCGACCGCTGCCTCAACCGCCTCTAAGACGCCGTCGTTAGAGCCTTTGTTCTCAGCGGCCACAGAGATGCTGCCGGGATCTAAGTTGGTCGTATCCCCGATATCGAGCGGATCCTTGGCCTGCTCCTCCGGTTCATTCGCAGTATCGTCTTCCTCCTCAATATCCATATCATTTCCAAATCGGGCAGAGATCTTGGCGAGTCTGTCTTTGCGCTCCTGCTCTACCCTGGCAAAAAGAGCGGACTCTGACGCTTCCTCTGACAGCTTTTGGTCTGTTGCATCCGGGCCCGGCCCTGCTTCCTTCAGATCCTCTGCCTCCCCGGAATTTATGTCTTGTTTTGTCTCCGCCTGATTGACACCGTCTATTGCTGTCTTAGTCTGACTGTCATCGCCCGGCTCTCTCTGGCTGTTATTATCCGGCTCTGTCTGGCTGGCATCGTGCCTGTCATCGTCTGACTTCGAGGCCGCCTCCTCCTCAGATACAGCCCCTGACCGATCCTCTGTCGAATCGGGACCCTCTGTCTCCTCTTCCGCTGGCTCATATACCAGAGTATCCTGGGCCAGGAGGCTCTCATTTTTTGCCCCTTCCCCTCCTTCTGGCCTTGTTGCCGCATTCTCGGCCGGGACAGTCTCACTTCCCTTCTTATGCCGCAGGGCGGTCAGCAGAGAGGCCAAAAGCAAGAGCAAAAGAACAAGAGGTCCCGCGATCTTGGCAGCCAGAGGCAGTGCCCTGATACGGTCCGCGAGAGTATCCTTCGCGGCAGTCGCCTCCTCTGTCTTAGGAGCTTCTTCTTCCTGTGCCACCGGCTTGATTGCGCTGTTGATATCCGCGACAGCGCTAAAGCTTCCATTTCCCGGATCCAGGCGGAACCATGAGCTGTTCCCCGTCTGATCCTTCCCGTAGGCATATATGTTGCCGGAGGCGTCTGTGTAGGTGGGATAGGTGATCCCATTCAGGGTCAGAGTCGCGCTTGTCAGTCCGCTGACCCCTTCTGTCGCCGTGAGAACCAGATACTGATTGGCGTCGCCCAGCTGATAGAAGGGCTCCACCGTCCCGTCCTGATGATAGATGAAGAAATGTCCGTCCTCATTCAGCTTGTCGGACTCCTTGAGATAGACCAGTGTCATCTGCAGGGTCGGATTGGTCAGGACCTTGTAATTATAATTATTGATGGTCTGACGGGTCTGACTGAAGCCAAAGGGCAGAGTCTGTCCCTGGAATTTCTCTGAAATCGTGTAGTTCTTGCCATTATAGTTCAGATCGGGCTCCGACTGCTGCGTCTGCGCTTCCTGCTGACGCGTATTCTCCTGGCTCTTATCCTCCTGTTTTTTGGCTGTCACATGCACAAACATGCTGCACGCCGCAAGGGAGGGGTCTGCCGCAGTCACCTTGAGACCTGCGGCTCCCTGATCGACCGCGCGAAAGGTGATGGTTCCCGAGATCCCGTTAAAGCTGATCTTATTGCCCGCCCTGCTGTAGCCGGCGGCATTAATCTGCTGCGGATCCAGAAGCGTATTGTCATAGGTAAGAGTTAAGGTGTCTGATTCAGAGGCACGCACCCGAACCGTAATCAAATCGCCGGCCTTTGGATTGGAATTGGATACATCGATATAGGTACTGCCCGCCGCATTCACAGGGATCCCCCCTGTGGACGCTACTGTGGCGCTGACAGCCAGCGCAATCGCGACTTGTGCGGCTCTTCCTCTCATGGTCTTCTCCTTATAAGCGATAGAATGCGCTCTTTGCCGACATTCCACGGTCTGAAATCAAGGGCAAATCGCCCGGGCACCCGTGTGCCTTGTTCTAACAAATTATAAGGAAATGCCCCTGCATCGTCAAACGCGCCCTCACCGGCCGCGAGCAGCCAAACAGGCAAAAATCCCCATCTGCGTGAGCAGGAAGAGACTGACCAGCTGCCAGATATCCATGCTGCTGATCCTCTGGTCAAAAACCCAGAGACCGACGCTGACGAGGACAAGTGACCAGAGAGCTGCCAGAAGTCCCAGAGCCGCGATTCTGTCCCGGTTTCCTGTCAGCTTCTCTTCTTTTCTGTTTCCGTGGTTTCCTGTTTTCATATTCATATCTGCCTCATTTCGTATTTGCTGAGGCAAGTATAATACCCGTACTATACCATTAATGGGATATTTATCCCCCTTGTAAATGCCCTTCTCTTTTTTTATGATGAAAATCAGAGCAAGACGAATCCCTTCCACGGCTAAAAGAGAGGAAATCCTATGAGAAATTGCATCATCGCCCAATCCGGCGGACCTACTGTCGCCATCAATGCCAGCCTGGCGGGCTTGCTTGACGCCAACGCAAACCGATCCTATTTCGGCCGCTGCTACGGCGCTCTAAACGGAATCACCGGCATCTTGGATGATCGTCTTTTAGATCTGTCCCGGATCATGTCAAAGACTCCCGATTTCACAGATCGTCTGATTCACACCCCGGCTATGTATCTGGGTTCCTGCCGATACAAGCTGCCGGATCCCGACAGCGAAGAAGGGGAAAGGATCTGCGAGCGAATCTTCCTCCTCTTTCAGAAATATGACATTGATTCCTTCTTCTATATCGGCGGAAACGACTCCATGGACACAGTCTTAAAGCTCTCCCGCTTCGCCGAAAAGAACCGCTCGTCGGTCAAAATTCTGGGGATCCCCAAGACTATCGACAACGACCTTGCGCATACGGATCACACGCCGGGCTTTGGCTCCGCCGCCAAATACATAGCGACCAGTCTCCGGGAAATCGCCTGCGACGCCTACATCTATGCCGTCAAGTCTGTCACCATCGTTGAGATTATGGGCCGCGACGCCGGCTGGCTGACCGCGGCCTCTGTCCTGGCTCGAACGGATAGCTCCCCAGCGCCTCAGCTGATCTATCTGCCGGAGGTTCCCTTCGATCTCGCGGCCTGCGTACGGGACACGAAGAGCTTGCTGGAACGGGAGAACAATATCATTATTGCCGTCTCTGAGGGGATCCGCGACGCCCAGGGGAACTATCTGAGCGCCAACCAGGCTGTCAGAGACAAATTCGGTCACGCCCAGCTGTCCGGCACCGGCAAGGCTCTGGAGACCGTCATGAGAGATCAGCTGCACGTCAAAACCCGTTCCATCGAACTCAATGTCCTGCAAAGAGCGGCTGCCCACTGCGCTTCCGAGACTGATCTAACCGAGTCCCACGACCAGGGCGCTTACGCGTTGACAGCCTCGATGGAGGGGAAAAGCGGACAGATGATGACGATCCATCGAATCGAGGGCGCCGGCTATCAGACCAGAATTGCGTCCTCTCCCATCGATCAGATTGCCAATGAGGTCCGGTCTGTTCCCCTCGCCTGGATCAACGATGCCGGCAATGATGTCAGACAGGAGATGATCGATTATCTGGCCCCCTTGATCAGCGGCCAGCCCTCTCTTTTCTATAAGAACGGCCTGCCGGATTATCTGGACCTGTCACACCTGCGGGGATGATCATCATAGGGGATGATTCGTCATATATGAAATCTTCTCCGCAACTCCGCCAGCGCCCTCCGGCCTCCCAGAAGCAGAGTTCCCAGGAATACCAGGACGGGAAAGAGAAGGGCGATCTCCGAAAGGAGCTCCTCTTCCGCCAGACCGAGCCAGTAAAAGACCATACTGAGGAAACCGAGGGGGAGCATGAGGATCTGAACGATCAGATAGCTCTCCCAGTTTCGGCGATTGACCAGCATAAGAATCAGCAGGGACAGCTCAATCAGCAGGACAGCAATGGGATAAGAATAGCTAAAGGACCACTGAAAGAGACCATATTGCAGGTCGATGAAGAAGAAGCAGACCAGCCCTCCGAAAACGCCCCCGAAAATACGCCGCATATAGCCCAGGTCCTTGTAGAAAAGATAGAGCATCCATGCCATAAAGAGAAGGGACTCCAGGACGGTCAGACTCCAGCTGAAAGCATGATTGAAATAATGGTCGATCAGAAGCGACAGGGAGCTGACAAGCAGAGCGGCAAAGACAAGAGCCCGCAGGACGATTGCGTACTTCTTCTGGCGGATCACTACATTGGGATAGGCAAGCAATCCCCCCTCTCTTCTCTCCCGCCGCCGCTCCAGCTTGTGCTCAGCCAGGCGAAGCTGTCCCTTTGTCATCAGCCTGCCCTCTCTGATCTGCTGTCTGAAGCGGTTTCGACTCTGTTTTATCTGCTTCCTGGCCTCTTTTGTATCGACCCTGTGGTCGGCCGCGTTCTCGCGAATCGCCTGTATCTCCCTGTCTCTTTGCCCGCAGGCAGCCTCAAACTCCTCCCTCTTTCCCCTTAACTCTTCCTCCCTGGCGTCAAGCCTCTTCTCATCCTCCTTCAGCAGGCGGATACGGGCCGCGTCGAGCGGATCGAGCTCTTTTATGGGGCAAAGGGCGCTGCGGCAGAGCGGACAATACTCCAGTTCATCCAGAATTTTAATATCGCACTTCTTACAGTATTTCATTCATTTCCCCCGTTGCACTCCAGGGCAAGTTCAATCCCGTCACGGGCGATCTGCCGGAAAATATCTCTCTGTATCCCCGTTCCCTCCCACCGGCTGCTGACCGAAAAGACCAGCGTATCCTGGTATGAAGTGATGGTCGCCTTTAACCCCTGCCCTCTGGAAAAGGCCAAAAAGCAGTGGAAGGCGCGGATATAGGAGCGATACTTATCTTCAACGCTAATATTTCCAATGTTTGTGATCGTCGTGGTATTGGCCGCCGCCGTCCGATTATAGATGAAGCGCATGGCCAGATTTTTCAGGGGCAGAGGGACTGCGCGCGCTGCCAGATAGTCCTGGTTCGAGACATTGTAGGAGAAAATCGCCTCCAGATTCTCCCTGGTAATCTGACTGCGCAGGCTCTTATGAATCATCCCGGCAATTTCCGCGAAGCTGTAGTCCTCCTTCTGCGGGAGGAATTCCGCGGAGACCATAACGAAGAAATTCTTGGTGGTCTCAGACGCGAAAAAGGGCCGCAGATTCACCGGGACAGCGACGCGAAGGGGTCTGCCGCTCCTGACCAGCCGGTGATAATCCTCCCGGTAAACCGCCCATACATATGCGGCAATCAGATACTCATTGATGGAAACCCCGTATCTGTTTCTAGCCACCTCCCTGATCTGGCCAAGAGACATATAGCCGTGAAAAACTCCCATGGCATCGGCCGGCAGCTTGCGCCCCCGGATCAGATAGGCCTTGCCCGACTTGTATTGATTCTTGTGCGCCCTGCGGTAATTGCGAAGGAAGGCGTCCTCACGATCCAAGGAGGTCTCCGGCGAGAGTCCGTCCCCCTCCCTTCGGAGTTCTTCATGAGCCAGACGCAAATACTGATAGACGATCTCTCTTAAAAATCCAATCGCGCCCACCCCGTCCGCCAGGGCATGAAAGACCTCCAGATTTATCCTGTCCCGAAAATAGCTGACTCGAAAGAGATAGGAGTTATTGCGGCTCGTATGGATCAGGCGGCAGGGATAGGCGTGTTCCTCCTTGACGCGCGGGGCCGGCTTGTGATTCTCCTCCAGATAATACCAGAAGACACCCCTCCGAAGGCGGACATGAAAGCCCGGGAATCTGGGCGTCACCAGGTCGACTGCCTCCTGCAGCGTCTCTGCGTCGACAAGCTCTTTAAGGCAGCAGGAAATCCGATAGGTATTGGTCATCTGGTCACTGGCAATCACCGGGAAAATATTTGCCGTATTGTCCAGTTTCTCCCAGGAGCGCTCTCTTTTTCCCATGCTTTCTTCCCCTTTTCCTCCTTCGGAACATAAGGTCACATTCCCGTCTAAAAGCAGGTTTTTTGCTGTAAAATCTTCTGCTGTCGCAAGCACCATTTTACCAGATATGGAAAGATCCCGCCCCCCAAAAAAGGGGACGGGATCTGACAAACAAACTCTCGAAACAATTTCTTTACAGACTCTTCACCGAGGATCAAAGGGTCTTTCCCCGGGGCAAGCACTTACATAAATCCGTACTTGAGAATAAAGAGCAGGCAGAGAATATACATGAGGGGGGTGATCTTCTTGGCCTTGCCGCAGACCAGGTTGATGATCACATAAGAGATGACGCCGACAGCAATTCCCTCGGAAATGGAATACATCAGAGGCATAGCAATCATGCACAGATAAGCGGGCACTGCCTCGGTCAGGTCGCTGAAATCAATCTCCACCACAGACTCAATCATGAGGAAGCCGATATAGATCAGAGCCGGCGCGGTCGCGAAGCTGGGGATGGTCGTGAAAATGGGCGCAAAGACGATGGATACCAGGAAGAGAAGGGCGGTCACAACAGACGCCAGTCCGGTGCGGGCTCCCTCAGCGAAACCGGCAGAAGATTCAACGAAGGTCGTCGTGGTGGAAGTACCCAGAACAGCTCCGACAGAGGTCGCGATCGCGTCTGCGGTCAGAACCTGCTTAATGCGGGGGAGTTTTCCCTCCTTATCCAGCATGCCGGCCTTGTTGGCGCAGCCGACAACCGTTCCCAGCGTATCAAAGACATCGACAAAGAGGAAGGCAAAGATGACAACTGCGAAATCCAGCGGTTTAAAGCTTATTCCCTGCATGTCAAAGGCCTTGCCGAAAGTCAGGCCGATGGATGTGATATCAAAGCTGGAATAAGAGGGAATCAGAGAATAGAAGCCCTTGGCCGCGTCCACAGTGTAGGCCCCGGTCAGCTGACAGATAATACCGATGATCCAGGTGGCAAAGATTCCGATCAGAAGAGAACCCTTTACCTTCTTAATGGCCAGGATGAAGATAATCATCAGGCCGATCAGGGTCAGAAGAGCCGAAATGCCAATTGTATGAAAATCAACATCATGAAAATTTACAATGCTTACCAAATTGGAATCATCATTGACAACAACCTTGCCGTTCTGGAAACCGATAAAGGCGATGAAGAGACCGATACCGGCGGATACTCCCTTCTTCAAGGTCACTGGAATGGCATTGAAGATAGCTTCCCGGATATTGGTCAAAGACAGGACAATAAAGATCAGGCCCTCAACGAAGACGGCCAGAAGGGCGAGGTGCCAGGAATATCCCATCTTACCGCATACAGTGTATGCGAAGTAGGCATTTAATCCCAGACCTGAGGCCAGCGCGAAGGGATAGTTGGCAAAAAGAGCCATAACCATGGTGCCGACAAAGGCAGACAGGGCCGTCGCCATCAAAACCGCGTTAGCATCCATGCCTGCCGCGGAGAGGATGGAGGGGTTGACGGCCAGGATATACGCCATGGTCATAAAGGTGGTAATTCCTCCCAGCACCTCCGTCCTCACTGTTGTGTGATTGTCCTTGAGCTTAAACAGTTTTTCTAACATCCTTTGATTCTCCTCCTTTGGATATACGGTGTCCCCGGCACTGTCCGGAGTTGCAGAGAGGGCTCCGATGTCAAGATCCCTGTCCACGTCATGGGAACAGGCCGGTCAGCACTCGCCTGCACAGCCTGTGTACACGCAACTGCCATGAATGAAGAAAGCACCTTATTCATAGCGAACAAGATGCCTTCGTAATGAACGAGTCTATTATATGCCATGGCTGGCTGACCCGACAAGGTAAATTTAATAAAAATTTTATATTTTGTTCGTCTGCAGACACACCGATTGGCCCGGCGCATTCCGGGAAATCCTCCGCCCGCAGGCCCCATCTGACAAAACCGCAGGATCCTTCTTTTGACCCGCAGGATCCCTTTTTGAAGGGGATCTGTCACCTGAACCTGTCAATCTCCCAGACTCGCCTTGATAAAGCTGGCAAAGAGAGGATGCGGCTTGTTGGGACGGGACTTGAACTCCGGGTGAAACTGCACGCCCACATGGAATCTCCTGCTCTCATCTTCGACCGCCTCAACGATCAGGCCATCCGGAGAGGTACCGCATATGGTCAGCCCCGCCTCCTGCAGAATATCGCGATACTTATTGTTGAACTCAAACCTGTGGCGGTGGCGCTCCTGAATCAGATCCTGCCCGTAGGCTCTCTTGAGGACGCTTCCCTCCGCGATCTTACAGGGATAAGCCCCCAGGCGCATCGTGCCTCCCTTGCGGACAATGTGCATCTGCTCTTCCATCAGATCGATGACATTGTTCTTGCCGTTCTCATTGAATTCTCCGGAATTGGCATCCGAAATCCCTGCCACATTTCTGGCATACTCGATGACGCTGATCTGCATTCCCAGGCAAATGCCAAAGTAGGGAATATTGTTCTCGCGGGCATAACGGCAGGTCTGTACCATTCCTTCAATTCCCCGCTCGCCAAAACCGCCGGGCACCAGGATACCGGAAACGCCAGCGAAGATCTCGGCGGCGTTCTCCCTTGTCACTTCCTCCGTATTGATCCATTCGACCTCTACCTCGGCATTATTGGCATAGCCTCCATGATAGAGGGCCTCGCGAATCGACAGATAGGCATCGTGAAGCGCCACATACTTGCCGGCGATCGCGATCCTCGTCGTCCTCTTGGGATGCTTCACCCGGTCAACCATCTGACTCCAGGCGAGCAGCTTCTCATTGTCCTCAGACAGGTCATTGCCAAGGCCCAACTGCCGGCAGACCGCCTGGTCCAGGCCGTTGCGGTGCAGCATCAGGGGCGCCTCATAGAGACAGTCCATGGTGGAATTCTCCACGACGCAATCCTTGGGGACATTGGAGAACATGGCGATCTTGCCGATGATGTCCTCTGTCATGGGCCGATCCGCGCGACAGACAATGACGTTGGGATTGATGCCGATCCCCCGCAATTCCTTGACAGAGTGCTGGGTGGGCTTGGACTTCAATTCATCCGATCCCGACAAAAAGGGAACCAGGGTCACATGAATAAAGAGACAGTTCTCAGGTCCCTTCTCTAAAGAGATCTGACGAATCGCCTCAAGGAAGGGCTGGGACTCAATATCGCCGATGGTCCCGCCGATCTCAGTAATCAGGACGTCCGCTTTGGTCGTCTCCGCGCCCATATAGATGAAATTCTTGATCTCATCGGTGATATGGGGGATGATCTGCACCGTCTTCCCCAGATAACCGCCTTCTCGCTCCCGGTTCAAGACGTTCCAGTAGGTCCTTCCGGAAGTCAGATTGGAGTACTTGTTCAGATTCTCATCAATAAAGCGCTCGTAGTGTCCCAGATCCAGGTCTGTCTCCGCGCCGTCCTCGGTAACATAGACTTCCCCGTGCTGGAAAGGACTCATTGTGCCCGGATCTATATTCATATAGGGATCCAGCTTCTGAGATGCCACCTTATAGCCGCGCATCTTGAGCAGGCGTCCCAGAGAAGCCGCGGTAATTCCCTTGCCGAGACCGGAGACAACACCGCCTGTCACAAATACATGCTTGGTCATTCGATCAATCCTTCTTTCTGCCGAGCAGTCCCTTCTTCTCAGGCTGCTCGATGGGATTTTTGCTCTCATCCGCCGCCCTGGCCGCATCCTCAGGCTTCTCTACCTGTGAAATTGCCGACTTTGACATGGGAATACGACAGTTCTTGTTGCTGCCGAACTCGACAATGACCGTCTCCTCGTCAATATCAATAACCACACCGTAGAAACCGCTGGTCGTCATGACAGTATCTCCAACTGCCAGAGAACTGAGCATGGCCGTCTTCTGCTTCTGCTCCTTCTGCTGGGGACGGATCATCATAAAATACATAAAAGCGAAGATAATGACGATCCAGATGATCATGGTAATGGAACCACCGTTTGCTGCTAACATTCTGTTCTCCTCCTAACCAAAATATACTGCCATTGTATCGGAAGCATGGGCCTTTGACAAGGCAAGATCCGCTCGAATTCTCCTGGTAAGCCCCGGTATAAGCCGCTCAAATTCACCTGGTTATAAGCCCCGGTATAAGCCGCTCAAATTCACCTGGTTATAAGCCCGGTATAAGCCGCTCGAATTCACCTGGTCATGAACCCCGGTATAAGCCGCTCAGATTCAGCCGATATAATTCCTGATATACCCTCACTCTCCTTACGCAGGCCTCGTATGATCGCTTGTTCCCGCAGGCCTCCTCAATCAGTCACTTCCCTCTCATTTCCATCCATATCGGCCAGCGTCTGCCTCTTGAATTCCGCGAAGCGGCCCTGATCCAGGGCATTTCTGATTTCCTCCATCAGATGGTTATAAAAATAGAGATTATGCATGACGCAGAGCCGCATGCCCAGCATCTCATTGGCCTTCATCAAGTGGCGGATATAGGCTCTGGAATAGGTCTGACAGGTTGGGCACCGGCAGCCCTCCTCAATGGGCTTCATGTCCTTCTCGTACCTTGCGTTTTTGATGTTGATCTTGCCCCGGTGAGTATAGAGCTGACCGTGGCGGGCATTTCTGCTGGGATAGACGCAGTCGAAGAAATCCACTCCCCTCTCGACCGCTTCTAAGATGTTCTGTGGTGTACCGACCCCCATCAGGTAGGTGGGCTTGTCCTGGGGCAGATAGGGAACCACCTCGTCCAGGATCCGGTACATCTGCTCATGGCTCTCTCCAACAGCCAGTCCCCCGATCGCATAGCCCGGGAGCTCAAGTTCAGCGATCCGCCTGGCGTGTTCGATGCGAATGTCTGGGAAAATCGCTCCCTGATTGATCCCAAAGAGGAGCTGCTGGGGATTGACCCTCCCCTCCAGAGCGTTGAGCCGCGCCATCTCCTCCTTACAGCGAACCAGCCAGCGGTAGGTCCGATCGACGGACTTTTGCACGTAATCCCGCTCAGACAGGGCATCCGGGCACTCGTCAAATGCCATGGCAATCGTGGAGCCCAGATTGGACTGAATCCGCATGCTCTCCTCAGGTCCCATGAAGATCCTGTGCCCGTCGATGTGACTGCGGAAAGTGACTCCCTCCTCCCGGATCCTGCGAAGACCGGCCAGGGAGAAGACCTGGAAGCCACCCGAATCGGTCAGAATGGGCCGGTCCCAGACCATGAACCTGTGCAGGCCGCCCAGCTCACGGATGGTCTCATCTCCCGTTCTGACATGCAGGTGGTAGGTATTGGACAACTGGATCTGACAGCCCAGTTCCTTCAAATCCTCTGTGGAGACGGCTCCCTTGATGGCGCCGACCGTACCCACGTTCATAAAGAGAGGGGTCTCTACCGTCCCGTGCACCGTGGTGAATTTTGCGCGCTTGGCCCGGCCCTCTGTCTTCAGCAATTGATACATATCTCTTCCTCACCACCGCATCGAAAAAGTCTCTGACAGCAAAACAATGGAATACAGGTCTCGCGAGAATTCCATTGTCGTGAAGCATCCTTCGGATCTGACGAGATCCTCCGATTCCAAAGCTCACTTGTCCCGGTAGAAGCTCGCGATACGATCCATCCGAGCCGTCATGTTCGCAAAAAGCAGGTCGACCAGGGTAACGGCCGCCATGGACTCGACGACGACAACGGCTCTGGGAACGATGACCGGATCATGGCGTCCCACAATCTCCATGTCGATCTCCTCCCCCGCCTCGTTGACCGTCTCCTGTCTTTGGGCAATGGAAGGGGTCGGCTTTACGGCTGCCCGAAAGATAATCTCATCCCCGTCGGAGAAGCCTCCCAGGATACCTCCGGCGTGGTTGGTCTTCTTGATGACCCTCTGACCATCCATGGCAAAGGCGTCATTGTTGTCACTGCCCCTGGACCGGGCGACGGCAAATCCGTCTCCCACTTCAAATCCCTTGACCGCTCCGATGGAGCAGATGGCCCTGGCCAAAGAGGCGTCCAGCTTGTCGAATACAGGCTCTCCCACGCCGGCAGGTACCCCTTTGATGCGGCACTCAACCACGCCGCCGGAGGAGTCCAGACTCCTCATGCAGTCGGCCAGATAGATCCCGGCCCTCTCTGCCGCCTCGTGATCCGGCATATAGAGCATGTTTTTATTGATCTCCTCCGCGTCGAAGCTCTGGCAGACGACCGGGCCAATGGCCTTGGTATAGGCGCAGACGAAGATGCCCAGCTCAGCCAGGATCTTCTCCGCAATGGCGCCGGCGGCCACCCGGCCAATGGTCTCTCTTCCGGAGGACCTGCCTCCGCCCCGGTAGTCCCGGAAGCCATATTTGGCGAAGAAGCCCCAGTCGGCGTGTCCGGGCCGAAAGGCGTGCGCGATGTCGCCGTAATCCCCGGAGTGCTGATCTTGATTGCGAACCAGAAGGGAAATGGGCGTCCCGGTGGTCTTTCCCTCGAAGACGCCGGAGAGAATCTCGATCTCATCGTCTTCTCTTCGCTTGCTTGTGAACGCAGACCGCCCGGGTCTGCGCCGATTCAAGAGGACCTGAATGTCCTCCGCGCTAAGGGAAAGACCTGCGGGAACCCCGTCCACAACACAGCCCAGAGCCTGACCGTGAGACTCTCCCCAGGTCGTCACCCGAAAGTATTTGCCAAATGTAGATCCTGCCATATGCGTCTCTTTTCTTTGGACCGCAAGAGCAGCCACTGGTGACCCGCTCCTCGGAAATATTTACTGGCACATTTTAAATTGGGCTGAATCCGAAACTCTCCGCGGTCGTCTGACCGTCATGAACAACGGAATAGGGGAACCGCAAAGCGGTTCCCCTGAAGCCTTACCAAAATCACCTGATCTCATGGATCAGAATGCAGTTGGGAGTGGACAAGGCAATGGGTTTATTTTTCATCAGTCCGTAGTTCTTTTCGTGATTGAGATGAAAACTGCGGATCTCATCGCTGTCGTGGTTTAATACCAGATAGTAATCGCCCCCCGGCAGAAGGGCCAGCTCCTTGGGATAGTCCCCGGAGATATGGGTTGTGAAGATCCAGGTCAGCCTGCCCTTGTCATCAATCGCGTTGCAGGCGACGGAATTTCTGGCGTCGACAGAGACATAGAGATACTTGCCGTCCGCGGAGAGCTTCAGGTCGGCGCAGGCGGCGTTGCCCGCCTTGGTGAAGAGATGCAGCTCCTGGGCCAGGTCAAACTGGGCCCCCCGGTCTTCTCTATAATCGAGAACCATCACCGTATTGGTGGTCTCGGTCAGGATATAGGCCTGCTTGCCATTGACACCGAAGGCCATGGTACGGGGAGCAGAATTCATGGGACAGCGGATGATGTTTTCGAGCTTTAACTTGCCCCTCTCGTAGTCCACCTCGTAGATCTTGACCTGATCGATGCCCTTGTCCACGGCGCAGAGATACTTCTCGTTCGGAGTTAGAACAACGCTGGTGACGTGGGGATTCTCTCTCTTCTCGACGGAGGAGAAGCCCAGTCGCTGATGGAAAATACCGTCGGCGATATCACCGACCGATCCGTCGGCATTGATCCGCATCATGGTCACGCGGCCATCGTGAAAACCGCCGACAAAAGCATAGCGCCTCTTGGAATCCAGGCAGAGGGAATGTCCCCGCATGCCTCCGATCCAGTTGGTATTGATGAATTCCAGGTCCCCGTTGCCATCTATATGGTAGGCGGACAGACCCTGATCCACAGTCGCGTAGAGATACTGCCCGTCTGAGGAGATACGCACATCAGAGACATTGTCTGCCTTGACCTTGGACCGCTCCCTAAGAACCGCGCTGTCGGGATCCAGGTCATAGACATGAATCCCCATCGGATCCTTCTGCGTATAAATACCGACATAGGCCACATACTTCTTGCTTGTCATCATCCTTCTCGCGCCTCCTCCTGTCTCCGCAGGATATCGTATTGGTCGACTGTGCCTCCATCGACCCCAATCCATATCATCTGCCTGGGATGGGGGCAGGACTCCTGGGGCTTGCCCTCGCTGTCGGTGATCGATGTCACAGTCACCTCTACATTATCCCCATTCGGCTTCATGATTTCAATGCTGTCTCCAAGGCAGAACTTGTTCTTCTGTTCGATAAGAAAGGTCCCGTCCTCCCGGATTTTCTGCGCCTGTCCCAGATAGGTGGCCCCCCTGACATAGGAATTTTCCTCGTAGATCTGGTCCTCCTCGCTGGGCTTGCCGAAGAAAAAGCCTGTCGAGTACTGGCGATAGGTGCAGGAGCGGATCTGCTCCCGATACCAGTCCATGTGCTTTTGATACAAACCCGGATCCTTAAGATAGTCGTCAATAGCCCTGCGGTAAGTGCGGGCTACCGTAGCTACATAGAGGGCGGTCTTCATGCGTCCCTCGATCTTGAGGGAGTCAATGCCCGCGTCAATCATCTCCGGGATATGCTCGATCATGCACAGATCCTTGGAATTCATGATGTAGCTGCCGCGCGCGTCCTCCTCGATGGGCATATACTGACCGGGCCGTTTCTCCTCCACCAGGCTGTACTTCCACCGGCAGGCGTGTGTGCACTCGCCCTGGTTGGCATCCTTTCCCGTCATATAGTTGGAGAGCAGGCAGCGACCGGAATAGGCCATGCACATGGCCCCGTGAACAAAGGCCTCGATCTCCAGATTCGAATCAATATGATCCCGGATCTCCCTGATCTCCGCAAGGGAGAGCTCCCTGGCGGCAACAACGCGGGTCGCTCCCAGGGAATGCCAGAAGTTATAGGTTCCCCAGTTGGTGTTATTAGCCTGGGTGGAGATGTGAATGTCGATCCCGGGGCAGACCTCCCGGGCGATCATAAAGACCGCCGGGTCCGCGATCAGGATGGCATCCGGCCTGATCTGATCCATCTGCCTGAAGTATTCCCTGACCCCGTCCAGATCCTCATTGTGGGCATAGATATTAGCGGTGACATAGACCTTGACCCCCCGCGCGTGGGCGAAGGAGATGCCATCCTCCATTTCCTTTAGGCTGAAGTTTCTGGCATTGGCTCGAAGACCAAACGCCTCCCCGCCGATATAGACAGCATTTGCCCCGTAGATGACCGCCGTCTTTAAAACCTCAAGACTGGAAGCGGGACAGAGCAGTTCAATAGGTCTCATGAAAAGTCCTTACTGTTTGACGCGCACGCTGACCGAGAGACCGTCGCCGACGTTGAGGATGTCGGTGACAAACCGCCCGTCGTGGGTCAACTCCCACAGGTACTCTCGCATGCGCTTGTGTATGGTTCGATTGCGCCGGGTCACAGCAAAATGGGACTCGATGATATCCCCCTCCTGCAGGACATTATCCGTGACGATGACGCTGCCAGGGCCGGACAGACGGATCAGCTGCGGCCAGTAATTGATGTACTGGCCCTTGGCCGCGTCCATGAAAATCAGGTCATAGGGGCCTTTTAATCCGGGCAGGACATCCCGGGCGTCTCCCTCCAGAAGGGTGATCTCCTCCTCTAATCCCATCCTGCGAAAGTTCTCTCTGGCGGCAGAAATTCTCGGCTGATAGTTTTCAATCGTAGTGATCCTGCAGGATACAGGATTATAGGTTGCCATAAAGGATGCCGAAAAACCGACCGCTGTCCCGACTTCAAGAATCCCGGACGGACGACGCAGGGCGAGGAGGACGCGAAGATACTGCTGGGTATCCCTGCGAATGACGGGCACATGGTCCGCCAGGGCCCTCTTTTCAACTGCGGCCAGGTCAGCAGTCAGATCCGGGTAGAGAGAACTCAAATAGCCCTTCAGCCTTCTCTCATCCATCGTCTTACACTTCCATGATAATGGGCAGAATCATGGGACTCCTCTGGGTCTGCTTCCAGACAAAGGCGGAAAGAGCGTCCTTGATCTGATTCTTAATCTCTGCCCAGTCGGAAATGCCATCCTCCTCGCACTTCCTGACCGTCGCGTTGAGGACTGCCCGGGCGTCTTCCATCAGGTCCTCCGCCCCGCGGACATAGACGAAACCGCGGGATACCAGATCCGGTCCGGCCACAATCTCACCGGAGGCGGAATCCATGGTCATGGCAACGATAATGATGCCATCCTCGGCCAGCTTCTGCCGGTCGCGCAGGACGATATTCCCGACGTCTCCGACACCGAGTCCATCGACCATAACCGCGCCGGTCTGAACCTTGCCGACTACCTTGTGGAAGTCCTCGTTGATCTCGAGAACATCGCCGGTCTGAATCATGAGAACATGATCCTTTGGAACCCCAACCGCCTGAGCCAAACGCCCCTGCGCCATGCGGTGCTTGATCTCCCCGTGAACCGGGACAGAATAGGTGGGCTTGACCAAAGAGTAGATCAGCTTGATGTCCTCGGCGCAGGCATGACCTGAGACATGGACATCCTGGTTGACAATCTCAGCCCCCTTGGCGATCAGCTCGTTCATGATGCCGGAGACAGACTTCTCATTGCCGGGAATCGGATGGGAGGAGAAGACAACAACATCGTTTGGAGTAATCTGTACCTTGCGGTGAATCCCATTGGCCATACGGGACAGAGCCGCCATAGTCTCTCCCTGAGATCCGGTGGTGATCAGGCAGATCCTGTTGTCCGGATAATTGCGGATATCATTGACGTCGATCAGGGTATTATCCGGAATGTCCAGATAACCCAGGGAAGAGGCAATCCCAATGATATTGACCATGGATCTTCCCTCGACGACCACCTTGCGGCCGTACTTGTAGGCGGAATTGATGATCTGCTGCACACGGTCTACATTCGAGGCGAAGGTGGCGATGATCAGGCGCTGGGTCTTGTGCTCGGCGAAAATGGTGTCGATGGTGTGGCCAACCGTCTTCTCGGAGGCGGTAAAACCGCTCCGCTCGGCATTTGTGGAATCACAGAGCAGGGCTAAGACCCCCTTCTTTCCAAGCTCCGCAAAGCGCTGCAGATCTATGGGATCGCCAAAGACGGGTGTGTAGTCCACCTTGAAATCGCCGGTGTGGACAATGGTTCCCGCGGGGGAACTGATGGCGAGCGCTGCCGCGTCCTGAATGGAGTGATTGGTTTTGATGAACTCAACCTTGAACTGTCCGGCGGTAATTGTCGATCCGAATTTGACCACCTTGCGCTTGACCTTGGAGAGCATGTGCTTCTCCTCCAGCTTGTGCTCGATAATAGCCATCGTCAACCTGGTGGCATAGATGGGGGCATTGATCTCATTTAGAACATAGGGAATGGCCCCGATGTGATCCTCATGTCCGTGGGTAATAAAGAAGCCCCGGATCTTGCTCTCGTTTTCTTTCAGATAGGTGATATCCGGAATCACCAGATCCACGCCGTACATATCGTCATCGGGAAAGGCCAGACCGCAGTCCACCACAATGATATCGTTGCCGTACTCAAATGCGGTGATATTCATGCCGATCTGCCCAAGACCGCCCAGAGGGATGATCTTTACCGTCGGTCCATTGGCTTTCTTACGTCCGCGTCCCCTTGCGCTCTTTACCTGGGGCAGGTCTGACTGGTCCTGCATCTCCGTTTTTCTGGGGCGCGTACTGCGTCTTGGCGCTGTTGTCCTGCTCTCTTTTTCCTGGCCGCTCTCGTTTTTCCCGCGGCCCCTTGCGCGGCTTCCCTGCTGCGTCTCCTGTCCCTGCTCGGCGCCCTCTCTGTGCGGCGCTCTGCGGCGATAAGGCCTGGCAGCCTGTTCCCTGCTGCTTTCCTTCTTCTTTTTCATCTCTTCTGTCATAATTTAATCCTTTCTTATCATCATTCGTCCTGTGTCACACCCAATTTGAGCCGCTTATCATAAATTTATGGGCGCGATATCAGGGCATCTTATTCTCTGATAAATTCCGTGTCATCCATCAGCTCTTCAAAGAGCCTGGCGATCGCCTGATATTCATCCTCATCCTCAACGGGACAATAGGTAAGGTCATCCGCATCCTCCCCCTCCTCGCGAAAGATAAAGGCATCCGCGTCTCCTGCCGGGTCCTCTGACAGCAGAAGATATTTTCTGCCGGCCAGAACCGTCTCCTCTAAGACATAGAGCTCCTCTGTCTGTCCGGTCTCAAGATCTGTAAAAGTAATCGTGGAGATTTTGTCTTCCATACAGTCCTCTCTGTCCTAAATCGTCTCTTATCCAATCCCCTGAAGAGATGGAGATCCTGCGTACTCTCCCGCAAGCTCTGCGAGGCAGACCATAAACCCATCCCAAACACACAAAAAAGAGTTCCGGGACGGAGCTCTGTGATCTCTATTCTATGCAGAAAGCAGAAAATCTGTCACTGGCGCAAATCTTCCAAATAGCGCTCCAAAATCAGCTGGGCGGAGAGCTCATCCAGGTGCCTCTTGCGTTTCCCGACAGGGACGCCGCTTTTTTCCAGGATCTCATCCGCTTCTATCGTAGAAAGCCTCTCATCATACATTTCGACGGCAATTCCGGTTCTCTGCGCGACCTGATCGGCGAAGTCTCTCGCCATCCCGGCCCTCTCGCCCTCACTGTCATCCATATTGACAGGAAGTCCCACCAGAATCAGACGAATCTCTCTGTCTCTGGCAATCTGGTCTATTCTGGCCAGTGTCTTTCGCAGCTTGTTCTCGCGCTTTCGCCAGACAGTCTCCACCGCCTGCGCTGTCAGGCCGAGCGAATCCGTGCAGGCCACTCCAACCGTCTTGGCCCCGTAGTCTAAGGCCATGATATGATCTGCCAAACGAGGCTTAGTCATGATCCTTCAATTCACTGAGAATATAGGATCTGAGCAATTCCTCGACGATCTCGTCCCTCTCCACCTTCATGATGAGACTTCTGGCGCCCTTGTGGCTGGTAATGAAGGTGGGATCTCCAGACATAATATAACCGACGATCTGATTGGAGGGGCTGTACCCCTTCTCTACCAGAGCGTCATAAACAACCCGAAGGATCTCCTTCGTGCTCACCTCATTATCCTTTGTCAACTTGAAATACTGCGTATTTTCTAAATTCTGCATATGAATCACGCACCTTACTGCTTATGATCAAGCATCGTCCTGTCAATTCTAATACACCTGCCCCGAGATGTAAACCTTCCTCCGCGGCAGTTCCTGCCGGCCAGCCCCAGCCATCCTCAGGCTTTGCTCCTGTCAGGCCATCGCCAGGATTTACTCCGCCAAACCATCCAAAAAATCTCGAAGAATTCGCCGGCCCATCTCAAAAATTCGCCGGCCCACCCCAAAATTTAGCTTGTCGGATAGGGACGACTCTGTTATTCTAAGTGCATCCGATTCGGGGGCGTAGCTCAGTTGGGAGAGCGCTTGAATGGCATTCAAGAGGTCATGGGTTCAAGTCCCACCGTCTCCACTATGATTTTTAAGACTTTACGGCACCATTGATTTTTTAGGACTTCACCAGCTTGTGGAGTCTTTTTTGTATGCTATTGTCGGCGGCTTGTAAGAGTATTTTGATCTGACCGGTCATTGTCTTTGGACAAACGTCATAGGAGAAATCATTCCCCAACAGCTTCATCTACCAGCTCAGCTCCGCATTTTTTAACCTGCAGTATTTATTTTGTCCCCCGTTTTCCTGATAGGTCTCAAAGACCCCGGTGACGCAGATCTGTGTATTTTCCCCGGGGTACTCGTCCGGATACCGGTGACTTCCGTCTCCCCAGACGAACTCAATTCCATTCTGACAGCAGCCCTGCGCGTCCTTGATAATACAGCAGTAGTAATTGTTCCCGTCCACGGAAACGACATTTAAAATTCCGGCAATTCGAATGCGCTTTCCCACAAATCTCTCCGGCTCCGTCATCATCTGAAAGACGTTGGCATAGACCATGTCGGCTCCCATCGTTGTCAGGTCACAGTCCAGCTTTTCCCTGTCTGCGTTTGCCTGCGACTGATTGCCAGTGTCCCCGGACCCGGAGGACTCTGTGGTCTGACTTTTGCTCCCCGGCTCAGGGTCCTGAGCTTTTGCCGTATCATCTGCCGCGTTTGAAGAGTCCTTTTCCTTTTGGATTTGCCCCTGGACAGTATCCTCCACCTTATTCCCGGTTTTCCCGCGGCTGACTGCCCGGTTGGCGCCACAGCCTGTAAGCAGAAAGAAGGCAGTCAGGACTGCAATTATTTTTATCGTGAATTTACATTGATACCGATGCGTCATCCGATCAACCTCTGATCTTTCCCACGACAAGGTGTAAAAAGAAAACTCCCATATCAAACAGAACGATGGTTGCCCCAACCGGCGTAGAAGCCAGAATGGAGAAGACAATTCCAAATGCGGCTCCCAGCACAGATAAGACCGCCGCGTAGATCACCGATCCTCTGAAGCTGCGAAATACCTGCATGGCCGAGAGAGCCGGAAATACCAGGAGGGCCGTAATCAAAAGCGACCCGACCAGGTCCATTGCCATGACGATAATCACCGCGATTAAAACCGCGATCATCGTCTGATAGGCCCCCACCCTGATCCCTGAAGCGGCGGCAAAGTCCTCGTCAAAGGTCACCGCGAAGATCTTATGATAAAAGAGAACGAAGATCATCACCGTGAGCAGGGACATCACGAGGCACATCTGCACCTGGGCCTGGGTCAGCGTCAGAATAGAGGTGGAACCGAAGAGAGTTGTGCAGACATCTCCTGAGACATTGGCGGAGACAGAAAAGACATTCATCAGCAGATAGCCTGCTGCCAGTGTTGAGACAGATACGATGGCGAGTGTCGCGTCGCCATGGATGCGCTCACTTGAGCCAAAGCGCAGAAGCACCAAGGCGCAGAGGATTGTAACCGGCATGACCAGAAGGCTGTAGTCTGACAGCTTTAAAATCGCAGCCACCGCCATCGCGCCAAAGGCCGCATGCGACAATCCGTCTCCGATATATGAAAATCCCCTGAGTACAAGAATCACCCCGAGAAGGGCGGAACACATGGCAATCAAAATCCCGGCAATCAGGGCGCGCTGCACAAATGGAAAATTCAGGTAATACATCAACATACCGATCATAAATCCATTGCCTCTTCTTCCCATGCCTGCAGTGTTTTCCAGTACAGGCTCTTCTGATAATCCTCCCTTGTTCCGAAGAAATGCTGTTTCCTCCCGACATGGAGCACATAACCTGCATATTCCATGGCCTTTAAATCATGTGTAATCATCATAATTGTGACTCCGGCCGCGTGAAGGTCTCCCGTAATCTGGTACAGCTGGTTCCTTGCCGCCGGATCCAGTCCCGCAACCGGTTCGTCAAGAATCAGAACCTTAGACGCCGCGCATAGAGCTCTCGCCAGCAGGGTTCTCTGCTTTTGGCCGCCGGACAGATTGCGATAACTGCTTTTGCGCATGTCCCACATACCCACTTGTCTGAGCCTTTCCTCGCACCGGTCTTTTGCCTCTCTCGAATAGAAGAGGCGGCGGTTCTTCACGGCGGTGCCGGACATAGCCACTTCCCACACGGTCGCCGGAAAATTCTTCTGGTGAGCGCTCTGCTGAGGCAGATACCCGATCTCCTCCGACTTGAGCCCGTCACCGATCTCGATTTCTCCGGATACCGGATCCAGTAAGCCTAAAAGCGTCTTCATCAAGGTGCTTTTGCCGGCGCCATTCATCCCGACAAGACACAGGTAATCCCCTGGATTCAAGTCAAAGCTCAGATCCTTTGCGACAGCTTTTCCACCATATCCCACAGACAGGTGTCTGCATCTGATATACGACATCGATCGCCTTTCTCCTTTATCCTACCCCCTTGTCCTCACTTCTCTGTTTTAATTGAGGGCCGCCTTTAAAACTTCCAAATTGTTTTCCATAGACTTCAGATAGGTCTTTCCCTTTTCAATATCATCTCTTGATACCGACTGCAGGGAGTCCATCGCCATAATCTTCTGGTTCTTCTCTCTCGTGTTCTCCCGGATGGTACTGGCAATCTTCTGATCAGACTTCTCGATTGTCAGAATGACCGGTAAATGAAGCTCATCCGCCTTTTTCGCCAGGAAGCTGATCGTCTGAAAGCTGGCCTCTGTCTCGGCGCTGCATCCGACAAAGGCAGCGTAATACTTGAGGCCGTAATCGTCAATCAGGTAGCGGAAGGGAAAGCGGTCTCCAAACAGGAGGACCTTATGTCCTGATTTCTTGATCTCGTTCTCATATCTTTCATCCAGTTCTCTGAGCTTATTCACATAATCCTGCGTATTTGCAGCGATCGCGTCGGCGTCAGACGGATCTATTTTCTTCATTTTATCTGAGATCAAGGTCACCAGAGTCTGGGCATTTTTCAGAGACAGCCAGACATGCTCATCATACTCCGGCTCCTTCTGCCCTTCCTCCTCCTCTTCTTCCTCTGTCTGCATCCCCTCTACGACCTCTTCCTCCTTCTTGCCGTCTCCGAGGGCCTCTAACATATTGACCGTCTCTATCGAGTGATTGGACCTGTCTTTCAGCGCGTCTTCCACCCATCCGTCGGACTCTCCGCCCACATAGATAAAGAGATTGGCCCCCTCGATCCTGGCCATGTCCGACGCGCTCGGCCGGTAACTGTGCAGATCGACGCCGCTCTCCATCAGATAGGATACATCAAATTTATCCTGAAGTTGACCCACCAGGTTCATCACCCAGTCATACTGCGGATATGTCGTACAGACGATCCGGTACTTTTCCTGACCGGCTTCCGCAGATTTTTTCTCCCCATCTGTTCCCTTTGCCGCAGAAAACCCGCAGCCCGTAAATACAAGCATGGCCAAAACAGGCACAAGCAGCAGAGATAGCATCTTTTTTTTCATTTGTCTTGCAGATCCTTTCTATTTCCCCATGGCGTTCCTATTTTCTCCATGGTGTTTCTATTTCCCCATGGCGTTCCTATTTTCTCCATGGCGTTCCCCAAAATGTCGGCCAAGATCTATCTACCCTCGGCAGTTCCTGCAATATCCGGACAGACCGCTGTTGTCTATTGTCACCTCAAAACCGTAGGCTTCCTGAACCTGGCGCAGGAAGTCCTCCGCGAACAGGTCTTCCAGATGAATGACTCGTCCGCAGGCTCTGCACCTGGCATGCAGATGGCGATGGCAGGACTCCCCCTCCGCGGCGCTCTGATAAAACAGACGATCTGTATCGTCCGGGCGAAAGGCAATCAGACGGCGATCTCGGGTCATCCGGTCCAGAGTTCGGTATATCGTAGCCCGGTCTACCGTCTTATCCTGTTCTCTCATGTCCCTGAGCAGTGTCCCGACGTCAAAGGCCTGTTCCGGATGCCTCTGTATGTAGTCTTCGATAACCTGAACTCCCTTGGAGTGATATCGTCTCTGCATAGCTCCTCATTTCGCGACTTATTTGCGTTTTTTATCATAAAAAGCAGCCGCGCATTTGTCAAGGCGGGTCTGAAAAAAGGGCCTCTTCTCAGCTGAGAAGAGACCCAGATACCTTGGATTCAAAAGATTTGCTTCCTTTTCTCACACTTCCTCCTCATCCGAAGTGCTGGAGGTTTTCCCGTCCATGTCCACAGGCTCCTTCGTATCGACGGATTCCTTCTCTCTGTCGATGGAATCCTCTCCTGCGTCAACTGACTCCTTCGCTCCGTCGACGGAATCCTCTGCTGCGTCAACTGACTCTTTCGCTCCGTCGACAGAATCCTCTCCTGCGTCAACTGACTCTTTCGCTCCGTTGATGGAATCCTCTCCCGCATCAATTGGCTCCTTTGCCATGGGGATTCCCCTCCGCTTAGCCGGGGCATTGAGGATCTGCATGAACTCCTCTCCTGTGATGGTCTCACGGAAGTAGAGATACTCAGCCAGTTCATCCAGCTTGGCCTTGTTGTCGGCGATCAGCTTGCGGGCCTTGTCATGCTGCTTTCGAACCAGCTCCACGACCCTGTGGTCGATCAGGGCCTGTGTCTCCGGCGAGCAGGCCAGAGAAGTATCTCCTCCCAGATATTGGTTGGTCACGGTCTCCATGGCCACCATGCCGAATTCATCCGACATTCCGTAGCGGGTAATCATGGCCCTGGCCAATTTCGTCGCCTTCTCTATATCATTGGAAGCTCCGGTCGTCACGGAATGAAACTCGATCTCCTCGGCAGCTCTGCCCCCTGTTAAGGTGGCAATCTGGTTCTCCATCTCCTCCCTGCTCATCAGATAGTGATTTCCCTCATCCTCTACCTGCATGGTATAGCCCAGGGCTCCGGAGGTGCGGGGTACAATCGTGATCTTTGTCACAGGCGCGGAGTGAGACTGCAGGGCAGCGACCAGAGCATGGCCGATCTCGTGGTAGGAGACGATCAGCTTCTCCTTGTCGCTTAAAATGGCATTCTTCTTCTGATAACCCGCGATGACAACCTCAATGGACTCCTCCAGATCTTCTTCCGTCGCGAAGGAACGCCCGGCGCGGACGGCCCGAAGAGCGGCTTCATTGACCATATTGGCCAGCTCGGCCCCGGAGGCTCCGGCTGCCATACGAGCGACCTTATCGAAGTCGACATTGTCTCCGATCTTAACCTTCTTGGCATGCACCTTGAGAATATCAATTCTGCCCTGCAGATCCGGCAGTTCAACAGGAACCCGGCGGTCAAAACGTCCGGGACGGGTCAGGGCCGGATCAAGAGCCTCCGGCCGGTTGGTTGCCGCCAGAATAACAACGCCCAGATTATCCTCGAAGCCATCCATCTCCGTCAAAAGCTGGTTTAAGGTCTGTTCTCTCTCGTCATTGCCCCCGAAGTTGCCACCCTCTCTCTTCTTGCCAATGGCGTCAATCTCATCGATAAAGACGATACAGGGTGCTTTCTCCTTGGCCTGGCGGAAGAGGTCTCTGACCTTGGAGGCCCCCATGCCGACGAACATCTCCACGAATTCGGATCCGCTCATGGAAAAGAAGGGGACATTTGCCTCGCCGGCAACCGCCTTGGCCAGCATGGTCTTACCGGTTCCCGGAGGGCCCACAAGAAGAATTCCCTTGGGCATCTTGGCGCCGATAGCCGTATACTTATGGGGATCATGCAAGTACTCCACGATCTCCTGCAGGTTCTCCTTGGCCTCCTCCTCTCCGGCCACATCATCAAATCGTATGCCGTCAGAGCTCTTGACATAGATCTTGGCATTGGACTTTCCCATGCCGAAGCTGAGCGAATTACCGCCGAGCGCGCCTCCCATGCGATCCATCATCCTGCGGGAGAGAAGCTCTCCGATAACCCAGAAGATCATCAGAGGCAGGATAAAACTCAGAAGGAAACTCATCACCGGGCTGGTCTGTGTTCGAATCTGACCCGAGAACTTTGCTCCGGACTGATAGAGGCGGTCGGTCAGACCCTGATCATTGACCAGACCGGTCGTGTATTTATTGCCGCTCTTATCCGTAAAGGTGATCTGATTACTGTCAATGTCAACCTGGTCAATCTGCTTGTCATTTGTCATCTGAATAAAGGTGGAGTAGTCCACATTCTTAATCTGCGAAGACGACAGCCTGGGCAATACCATGGTGTTAATGACAATCATAGCTAAAAGGATCACCAGATAATAGACAGCCAGGGGCAGCTTTGGTTTCTTCACTTCGTTCATAGACATTTCTCACTTTCTTCCGGGCAGGTCACCTCCACAGGGAAACTTGCCTCGCCCGCAAAATATTGCATGACTTCCCGATAGATTTTGCTCCATGTCAACAATGAATAATATCCTCTGCGCATATCCATCGCTGTGAAGCAAATTCCCGCGTAATAAATCCATTTCCCGCGGATCATGCACTGACTATGATTAGCACTCTACTACTTTGTCTGCTAATAATCCAGCCTTTGCGCGTAATTTATAGAAAGTTAAGAAATTATGATAAGATGAGTCAAAGCTCTGCTAAAGCTGTTATTCTCAAATTGTATTCCGGGAGAAAGCATGACCCTCTTAACTATTTTCATCTATATCCTTTTTTCTCTGCTTGTCTTCGCCTTTGCCATTGCGACCGGCGCCATGCTCTTCGCCGCCCGCAGACTGCAACCCGACAGGATTACAGGCCATATTCCGGATACTCTGATTCTGCTGGGCTGTAAGATCAGAACCAGATCCATTGAGAGCCGTATCCGAACCGCGGCAGACTGGATGAAGGATCATCCCGACACCATCTGTATCTGTTCCGGCGGCCAGGGGAAAGACGAGGATATCTCCGAAGCCGAATACATGAAAGAGGGGCTGACAGCACAGGGCATCGACTGGAAGCGGCTTCCTATGGAACGCAATTCAACCAATACCAGGGAGAATCTGGCCCTCTCTCACCGGGTCATCGCCTCTCTTGGCCGAGGCGATTCCGCCATCATTATCACTTCCGCCTTCCACTGCTATCGGGCTGTCTTCCTCGGCCGCAGAGAGGGACTGCACTGTCTGGCTCTTCCCGCCCCCAATCCCAGGAAGAGTTTTCTCTTCTTCTATGCGCGGGAGGTCGTCGCCATCTGGGTCACGTGGCTGGGCGAATTCTTCTTCAGGAGCAACTACAGACGTCCAAAGTCATAACAGCCCTGAAACATAGCGCATTCTACGATCAACGCAAAAGAGGCCTGACATTTTGTCAAACCTCTTTGCGTCTTCTTGCATAACCTATTTCAGCATCTAGTTCTTTGGGGATAAAGTGCGGATCAAGTTGGCAAAGATGAGGCCAAGAACCGCAAAAGACACAACAGACAGATTCATAAAATAATAGAAATCAATCAGTATCCAAATAACGATCAATACTGCAGTCAAAATCATAAATCCCTTCTTTTGCATCTTTTGCAAAGCCAGAGCGATGAGCAGAAAGGCAAGAAGAACTCCAACCGTATTCACTCCCAATTGCAAGGTCGCATGATAGGTTCGCGCCGCAATCGATTCCGCGGCCTTGCTCCCCATATCATAAATAATGCATATCACTGGAATGATCATTCCTAATACAAAATCAATCATATCCCCTCCTAATCTACTGTCGGTCAACCCCATAGCACGATCCATACCACCCTCTCTCCCGGCTATTATTGCAGGCTGGCTCAAGTCACCGTAGCTACCCAAAAGTTGATCGTTATCCGTCGGTATATGTCTTATATAAAGAATATTCTCAAATCCAACGAAGTTCAATTCGCATTACAGATAAATCCCCTTCTCATTTCTTGTTGATAATGCCATTTCACCTCTACTGATTACATGATCAGTTCCTGAAAGCGCCAGCCGAAATTCTCATACTTGGCCTTTGTCATGCCCGGAATCTGAAGCATCTCCTCCTGATTCCCCGGCTTCCTGCGGCAGATCTCCTTCAGGGTGCGCAGGTTACAAATCATATATGGGGCGACGCCGTTCTCCCTGGCAATCTTCTTGCGCATATGGTCCAACTGATCCAGGAGCTTTTGATCCTCACGGGAGAGACCATCGCCCCCGGGCGCCGGCCCATAAGCCTTGCCTCGCGCTAGGTAGCCATAGGCTCCGCGACGAGAGACTTCCCGGCTGATATCCCAATCCGAGCCCTTCCTCCCGCGACCGGCAAGCTCCCCCTGATTACCGGCTCCCTCGAAGTCGTCAAAATCCGCCGCATACCTGGTCAGATCCTCCCAGTCCATACCGGCAAAATCCCGGCCGCTCTTGTATCTCCTCCTTTTTTCTCTCTCTTTTGTCCCAAAGTCCGCAACTCTCTCTGCCAGAGCCATATCTTCGTTCTCATAGAAGATATGGCGGCAGGAGGAGCATTTTTTGCAGTCGCCGGAAGGCTTCTCTCCAAAATAGCGGAGAATATAGGAGCGCAGACAACCGGTCGTCCTGGTATAGCCCTCCATAGCCCGAAGCCTCTCCCGGTCCTGATCCTGAGCCATGAGAATATCCGCATCAGACATTCCCTCCGGATACTCCTTATGCTCAAGCAAGTACCTGGCAATAACGTAGTCCTGGGCGTCTGCCAGGAGGATGGCTTCCGCCTCCTCCCCATCACGTCCGGCGCGCCCCGCCTCCTGATAGTAATTCTCCATGCTCTGGGGCATATTGTAGTGGATCACCCTGCGCACATCCGGCTTGTCGATCCCCATGCCGAAGGCATTGGTGGCCACGATCATCTGAACCCGATCGGTAATAAAGTCCTCCTGGCTCTTAGCCCTCTCCTCCGGTTCCATACCGGCGTGGTATCTGCCCACAGAAATGCCCTCCTGGCGCAGAGCCTCATAGACCTCCTCCACCTTCTTTCTGGTGGAGCAGTAGATGATGGCGCTCTCCTTCTTGTGCCGGGTCAGGTCCTCCACCAGCCAGGCCAGCTTATTTTCAGGATGACCCACAGCAAAGAAGAGATTGGGGCGGTCAAAGCCGGTCACCAGAAGCCTGGGCTCGCGCAATTGCAGGTTTTTTGCGATATCCTCCCGAACCCGCCTGGTGGCGGTCGCCGTAAAGGCGGCGACTACCGGTCGTCTGGGAAGACTGTTCGCGAAATCACGGATTCTCAGATAGCTGGGGCGAAAATCCTGCCCCCATTGCGAGATGCAGTGGGCTTCATCCACGGCGATCAAGGAGATCTCCGTCGTCACGGCAAAGGTCATAAACTCCGGGTGAAAGAGTCTCTCCGGCGCCACATAGACCAAGTCATAGCGCCCCTGGGACGCGTACTCTAAGGCCAGGGCAATCTGGTGTTCACTCAGAGCTGAATTGATATAGGCCGCGTGAATCCCGGCAGCGTTGAGCGCCCGCACCTGATCCACCATCAGAGAAATCAGAGGAGAAACGACAATGGTCACTCCGGGCAGTATGAGGGCGGGCAGCTGATAGCAGACGGACTTGCCGGCCCCGGTGGGCATGACGGCCAGGACATCTCTCCCCTCCAGGATGGCATTTACCATCTTCTCCTGACCCGGGCGAAAATCCTCATAACCCCAGAACTGCTTCAGTGTACGCTCCGCTCGATCCATGTGACATCATCCTTCTCTCGTCTTCTTTGCTTTTCCCATCTTCATACCGAAAGGGATCTCTTGCGCTGTCATTGAGTACTGTAGCACGCTCGCCTTGCGAGCATATCATTGTTATGAACGATAGTATGTTCATGAATCAGAAAGTCCCAGCGGCAAACACCACCGGGACTCTCAAAGCTTTCAAAATAAGTGCCGTCAGATACCGGCAATCACGTCATCCGATACCGGCAAAATCAAGAAGTACTCCGCCCCCTGATATGCAGGCTGAGTCTGGTCAAGACAGCAGCATACGCGAAGTCAGGCGCGAAGCTGATGAATCCGAAAATGTAGGCGACCCGATTACTTCCGTCTGATGTCAGGTAGAAATAGATTGCGGCGCACACAAAGGTAATCGCCAGCAGCGAGAAAACCATCTTCCTCAGTTTCTTGATATGCTTTTCCAGAGGACCCACAAGACTTTCTGCCGTATAGATCAAGATCAATATGGAAAGCGTCATTTGCAGACCAAGCAAAACACTGCCCAATTGATAAATCCTCTCCGCTCTCATGCCATTGAGAAAATAGAAGTAAACCAATGTATCAAAGAGGGAGAAGATAAAGACGGCCTTCGACATGATTTTAAAGTTTTTCAAAAAGTCAATTTTCATATGCGCATACCCGGGCAAATGCTCATCGCAGGATACCCCTGCCGCAATCGGATCCGAATCAGAGGCAGTCACAGTCTCCTGACCAAAATCAAGTCTACTTCAAGAATACACTGACTAATCCATACGCCAGAATCAGGCAGACGATCACCGGCAGGGCATAGGTCATATAGCCCCGCATCCAGCCGGCCACCTTGATTCCCTTTCCCTCATTGGCCTCAGCTGTAAACTTCTTCCAGCCCCAGCCGTAGCGGCTGATACAGAAGAGAATAAAGATGAGCGCGCCGCCGGGCAAAAGGATATTGGACACCAGAAAATCCTCAAGGTCCAGAATCGTCGTTCCCTTTCCCATCGGCTGAATGAAAGAGAGGATGTTGTAGCCCAGAGCGCATGGCAGAGAGAGAACTCCGACAATAATCATATTCACCATGCCGGCCTTCTTCCTGGACCAGCCGGTCAGATCCATGCAGCATGCCATGATATTCTCAAAGACGGCGAGAACCGTAGACATGGCCGCAAAGGACATAAACACAAAGAAGAAGCTTCCCCAGAGCCGCCCCAGAGCCATGTGATTAAAGACATTCGGCAGGGTGATGAAGATGAGACTGGGCCCCTGATCCGGCTGAATCCCATAGGCAAAGCAGGCCGGGAAAATGATCAGGCCGGAGGTGATCGCCACGAAGGTATCCAGAACAGCCACATTGACAGCTTCGCCCATCAAAGACCGCTTCTTGTCAATGTAGGAGCCAAAGATAGCCATGGATCCGATTCCAAGACTCAGAGTGAAGAAGGCCTGGTTCATGGCGCCGACAATTACATTGAAAATTCCCGCCTGCCTGATGTGCTCGGCAGAGGGCATCAGGTAGAACTTCAGTCCCTCTTCCGCGCCGGGCTGGAGGACAGAATTGACAGCTAAAACGATCATCACCAAAAGGAGGGCCAGCATCATCCACTTAGTCACCCGCTCCAGACCGCTCTGCAGACCTCCCATATTGACAACAAAGCCGAAGACCACGACCGCTAAGACGGCGATCACATTGGCTGCGGGATTGCCGAGCATGGAGGAAAAGGCATCTGCCGTTCCCTCCGCAGACAGGCCATCAAAGCGCCCCTGCGCCATATAGACAAAGTACTGGAGCATCCAGCCGGCCACTGTCGTGTAGTACATCATGAGCAGGTAGTTGCCCAGCATGGCGAATGTCCCGTGGATGTGCCATTTGCTTCCCGGCTTCTCCAGCTTCTGGTAGAGCCTGACCGGGCTCTTCTGCGCGGCCCGTCCCAGGGAGAACTCCATTGTCAGAACCGGCACTCCCAGGATGACCAGAAAGAGCAGATAGATGAGGACAAAAATCCCTCCCCCATACTGTCCGGCCATATAGGGAAACTTCCACACATTGCCGATACCGATGGCGCATCCCGCCGAAATCAAAATAAAGCCCAGGCGGCTTCCCAGTTTTTCTCTTTCCATTCCCTTACTCCCCTTTCAGCGTGCTCTCTGAATCCGGATCTTCAGTCTCTCTTTGACCATCCTCTTCTGTCATGACAGCCGGCGGATTCGACAAATCCATTTCCCCGGAGTCATCCGCTTCGGTCTCAGCAGTCTCCACTTCCCCGGAGTCATTCGCTCTGGTCTCAGCAGCCTCTACTTCCGCACCCGTCTTAGCTGTATCCTTTTTCTCACCCGGCTCATCCCTTAAGTCCTCCGGGAGAATCTGTCTCATCTCCTCCGCGCTCGGGTGCTCCATCCCCGCGATGCGGCGGGCCTGGTTGGTGATGACGGTCTCGAAGAGATTCCTGGCTTCCCTGGCATTGGCAAAATTCTGTAAATTCTGCGCCTTTTTCAAGAGCAGCAGGCTCTTGACTTCTTCTTTGGCCTCATCCGCGAGCACATACTCATACTTCCTGCAATTTCCCTCAAAGATGGTCAGAAGCTCCTCGATACTGTAATCCGGGAAATCAATGTACTTATTAAAGCGGCTCTTGAGTCCCGGATTGGACTCCACAAAATGCCTCATGGGCCCTGTGTAACCGGCGACGATGACTACCAGATCATCCCGATGATCCTCCATGGCCTTCAAGATGGTCTCGACCGCCTCCTGACCATAGTCATTGGTCCCGTCGCCCGGGGTCAGGGCGTAAGCCTCATCGATAAAAAGAACCCCTCCCAGAGCCGCCTGTATCTTTTCCTGGGTCTTTAAGGCCGTCTGCCCGACGAAGCCGGCTACCAGACCGGATCGGTCGCACTCCACCAGCTGTCCCTTGGAGAGGACGCCGATCTGCTTGTAGAGACGGGCAATGATGCGGGCAACCGTCGTCTTACCGGTACCCGGGTTCCCGGAGAAAACCAGGTGCAAGGAGACCGGAGCCACCTTCATCCCGGCATCTTTGCGCATCTTCTGCACCTTGACGAAGTCGTAGAGCTCCCTGACGTCGTGTTTGATGGATTCTAAGCCGACCAGGGCGTCCAGATCCTCCATGGGATCGGTCTCTTCTTCCTCCTGTTTGGCTTCCGCGCCTTCCTTTTCCTTCGTCTTTTCCTGAGAAACGGCGCTTTTCTCTCCTTCCCCCATCTGAAGCTGATACAAATGATCCGCATAGCTGGGTCCTATTGCGGTCTTTCCCAACGGATCCTGTCCCTGATCCAGCTTCCCGAAGCGATCCTGCACCTGTTTTAAGGCCTCCTGGGCCTGCCGCAGGGCCTCCTGCGACTGAACCAGGCGGTCGGCGGAGCTCAGCAGATCCCCCGCCTTTTTCTTCAGTCGGTTGGAAGGGCTGAAAAAATCGCTGTAGGTTGACTTGATCGAACGTCCGCTCTTTTTCTCTTCCTCTGAGCCAAAATGAAGTTCCATAACTCTCCTTGTTCTCATTTGAACTGGGAATAAACGCGCCCGACCGGGCTTATACCAGTGTCACCTCATGACCGCTGGCCGCCTCAAAGTGATAGCGGACAATCCCCTTGTCCAGTTTGGTGTAAAAGCCAAACTTCGTCGAGAGCCGGGCCGTCTCTCCCGTCTGCTCAAAGACGAATTTCTGCTGATTCATGGCTGTCGGGGCCAGCAGCGCAGCTTCGACCCCTCTGACATACCAATCTGCCGCCTCCTGGCGCCTGGTCTTTGATACGGCGTCAAAGTCCTTGCTTTTGCTGGCCTTCCCCCGTGTCATTCCATATCCGATGGCGATCACGGCGTAGAGCTTCTGATCGGATCCCACCTTGGCCTTGCAGGCCTTGCGGTTAAAGGATCCGGCAACCCAGCAGGTATTCAGGCCCATCTTCTGCGCTGTGAGTACCAGCTCTTCTCCGATATAGCCCAGACGCTCCATTGCCCCGTCCTGCTTTTTTGCAACCAGGGCGATATAGTTCTGAACGCCGTCAAACCTGCCATTGCGATTCATAAAAGAATCAAAGCAGGCCGGATCCCCGTAGATGATCTGCACATGGGAAATTCCGTCCTCCTGATTCCTCTCCTCAATGACGCGCTCCAGCTCCGAGCGCACATCCTCAGGGATCGGTCTGCCGGAATACTGACGCACGGAGTGACGCACGCGAATTGCCTCTATTGTGTCCATAGCCTTCTCCTCGTCTCCTATCTTCCATCAGGTCTTTTGTCCTGCGAAAACAGTCAGGCAAATCCCTGTGATTTTGCAAAAGTTTCCTCACAACCTTACTGTTTCTCAGCAAAAAAAGCAAGATTACAGCCCGTCCTCCGCCTCGCTGTCAGCGCTCTTCGCGTCTGTGCGCGCGATCCTTCGCGCGATCGGCCTCCGATGTCAGCCTCTTTATCATGCGGATCAGGCGGGAGGCATCCCTGAGCAGGTCCTCTCTTCTCACACGCCCCTGAGCCAGCCCGGCCAGAGTCCTCTGATAGTCCTTCCTGCTGCCCGGCATAAAGAGGTCGTTGCCCGCCGCGGCGACCAGAGCCGGATCCGGAGACGGATACTTGCCCCTCTTGGGGGCCGTCCCCCTCTCAATGAGCCAGTCCGTCATAACAATGCCCTCAAAGCCAAACTCGGACCTTAAAATGTCTTCATTTAAGGCCCTGCTGCAGGAGGTATGAACCCCGTTGAGCAGGTTATACGATGTCATCAGCGCGCAGGGCTGGGATTCCCGAATACAGATGTCAAATCCCCTTAAGTAGATCTCCCGCATGGCCCGTTCAGAGACCATAGAATTGTTCCCATAGCGGTTGGTCTCCTGATTATTGGCCGCGAAATGCTTGATGGTTGTCCCGCAGCCTGGATTCTGCTGAACGCCCCTGGTAATGGCCGCTGCGAATTTACCGGAGATCAGCGGATCCTCGGAGTAATACTCGAAGTTGCGTCCACAGCGGACATTTCTGTGGATATTCAAAGCCGGCGCCAACCAGAGATGAATCCCGAAGCGCTCCATCTCATCACCGACAATTGCCCCCCAGGAGACAGCTAATGGCAGATTCCAGGTCTGGGCGATTGCCGTCCCGATCGGGATTGCCGTTGCGAACTGATCATATACGGTCATTCCGGATTTGCGGATCCTGCGCATGGCCCGATTGGAGCTGCGCCGCATCCACCAGAGAACCACTTTTGGCAGCAAAAGCCCCATGCTGTCTATCATCGGATTTTGACCATAGCTGCTGACGGTTCCGCCCCTGTTGACCACATAGTGGGGGTTTAAGCGCAGACCGGCCGGCCCGTCCGCCATGATCAGAGACTTCAGTCCCTTCTTGCGCAGACGATTGCTTGTTTCGCCTGCCGCCCCGGATACATGCACAGAGGCCTCTCCGATTGCCGTGAGATAAAGGGCATTGGGGTTGAAGTCTCCCGTCGTCAGAAGGGCCAGCTCCTCGTTGCTCAGACTCTCAGCCAGAGGGTCCGTGTCCTTTTTTCTCTCATAGGAAATTGTCCGACAGGCAATCTCTCTTCCACTGATCTTAACAAGAGGAAGCTCCTTTGGCAAAGGCTCCCTGTCCGCCTTCTCAGGTTTCCAGTCAGTGAAGTCAACGGTTCCCAGCAGATTTTTCACCCTGCGGGTAATGCAGGTATGCTCCAGTTCCACTCCCATGATCAGGCGGGTATCCCGACTGTTTGTCCCCATGCGCAAGAGATACAGTCCCTTTTCCAGCAGATAGCACTCCCTCTCGCTGTCATAGCTCGCCAGGTCGGTCAGGTCAAACTCCAGGTGCAAAAGGGCCTCTCCTTTTGGAGGCAGCTCCCCGCTCTTGGCAAATGCCGCCAATTCCTGATAGGGCTTATCCAGCTTCCCGTCGGGCGAAGAGAGGTAGATCTGAACCGTCTCCTTCCCCGGGTAATCCCCCGTATTTTTCACCCTGACCTCAAGCGAGACATGACCGGTCGGATCCACAGAAACCCGCTCCTCTCCCAGACGAAACTCGCTGTAGCCAATCCCATAGCCAAAGGGAAAGAGAACCGGCTGCCCTGCCGTGTCATAGAAGCGATAGCCGACATAAATTCCCTCCCGATAGCGGGTGTCGTTCTTTTTGGCAAAATCTCCAATCTTTGGATCTCCTGCCTGACCTGCCCAGCTGGTTGTCAATTTTCCGGAGGGATAATCAATTCCCAGAAGAATCCGGGCACAGACCAGGCCGGTTACAGACCCCAACTGAGAGAGCAGAAGGATATTCTCCACCTGATCCGCAACAGGGCTTAAATCCACCGGCCCTCCGACATTCAAGACCAGCATAAAGTGCCGGTATTTGGCCTGACAGGCCAGAATATCCCGGATCTCAGTCTTGGTCAGAAGGAAATCTCCGGGCAGGAATCTGCGGTCGCTCCCCTCCCCGGAGACCCGGCTCAAGACATAGACCGCCGTATCCCCCTTGCCTTCCAGCGAAAGATCATAGGTCGGCTCCGGCATAACGGCCCCCATGCCGTAAATCGCAAGAAACTGACGGGCCTCCCTGGCCTCTTTTCTCAGTCGCCTGATCCATGGCAGGACTGCCTCTCTTTTCACCCGATCATAGGCATCCAGCCAGTCTTTGGTCGTAATAATAAAGCCGGCGCGCTTCAGCCCCTCCTCGATATTAACGTCAAAGCGGGAGTTGACGTCTCCGGAACCGGTCCCCCCCTTGATCGTTCTGCGGGCGCCGGAACCGTAGAGGGCAATCCTGCCGGGTTTCTCAAGGGGAAAATCGCCCTTCTTCTTCAACAGGACAGCGCACTCTGAGGCCTCCTCCAGGATGGACTCCAAATGGGCCTTCTCATAGTCATTCAAACGCAGTGCGGACATTCTCTTCTCCCTCATTTCCTCTTACCTGATCCGGCGCGGTCTCATTTCCTGTGGGGCCGCATGTCCTCTCCTATGACCTGTCCCAGAAAGGCCCCCACATAGCGGCGATAGCGCTCCGGATCTGTGAGAACACTCTCGGCGTGACCCGCCCCCTCAAAGAGATGCACTTCACAGAGTCCCCCGGTCGCCTCAGCCATTCGCTGACTGTTTTCGGGAGGAATAAAGCCATCCTCTTTCCCGTGAATAAAGAGGATGGGAATCTCATTTTTCTTCAGGCTGTCAATGGGTCTGGCTTTCTTTAAGTCAAAGCCAAAGAGCAGCCTCCCCATAGCCATGGCCGAATCGAGAACAAAGCCTGGGATACGGGCAGCGGACATGGCTTTCCTCAAGACATTTTCAATATCCGCAAAAGCGCAGTCGGCAACTGCGAAAGCGACCTCTGGCCCGGCGTAGAGACTTGCGATCGTGGTCGCGCCGCCAAGAGACTCTCCGTGCAGGCCCAATATGATATCGTCCCCATAGCGCTTTTTGCTGTCCCTGATCAGGGCAAGCAGATCTTCCCTCTCCCGAATGGAATAGGAGCAGCGCGACGGCGCATTGATCCCGTGGCCGCGCAGGTCATAGATAATACAGTGAAAGCCCAGGCTTAAGTAGACAGGTAAATACTTCAGATCCCCCATGCGATTGTCTGTGTAGCCGTGGGAGAGAATGACGTATTTCTTCGAGTCCGGATCTTTGGGATTGACCACAAACATCGCGTGAAGCAGATAATTTCTGAAGCCCCTGACCTCATATTCCGTCCTCTCCAGTTCGTCCCAGAATGAGGTGTCATAGTGGTCATCCTGCCAGGCCTTGGCCTCCCGGAGCGACTGCCTCTTGATCCCTGTGATATAGAAGGCCAGGCCGGCGGACACAAGGCAGAAGGCCACCAAAACAATCGCGATAATCAGTGCAATGATCTGAAATAACATACGCTCTATTCTCCTATATAAATCCATCGCCCATTTTCACGCCGGAGCCTGGCGACAAAATGCCGGTGGAAGTTTCCGCCCATACCATAGATTCTGGCTCTCTGCAGGCTGGCCCCGGTCACTGTCGCATAGCAGTCATCTTCTCCGGGCGAATTTTCGGAATCCAGATCAGATTCCTCTGTTCTGTCGTCGATATCTCTGTCGTCTGTATCTCTGTCATCTGCATCTCTGTCGTCTGTATCCGTCTTCCCGGCTTTCGGTTCCCGGTCAAATACCAGATGCACCTGGACCTTCTGCAGATCGATTCTGGAGTAGGAGACGTCTCCTCTCTCCAATTCTCCCAGGAAATCATCCAGCTTCTGATCTCTGCCGTTGACCCCGCTCATGCGGACGTCCCTGTCCATCAGCTGGCGAAGAAGATCGATGTCCGCCTTACATAAGGCGTCCATCATGCGGCGATAGGCCCAATAGGCCTCCTCTTCGGTCGGAGTCAGCTCCTTAACGAAGCTGTCATGAAATGTCTTTTTTTTGGCCATCCCTCTCTCTTCACCTGCTCTTTCATCCATCGAAGCTCTTTCGATCCGCCTGATCGCAGCCGTCGCTTGCAGCTGGCGGCAGCCGGTAACCCTTGCATATTTTATCACACCCCGTGCGGCGCGGCTCTGCCCCGGCAGAGGTCGCCCGGTATTTTTCGTCTGCATACAAGGACCCGCTTTTCCTCTTCATCCGACAGATATCCCCCTCTTCACCCGCAGATCATCATCCCAGAAGCTCCAGCAGTTCCTCTTTGGACAGCTGTCCAAGGGATTCCGACTGGCCGCTCAAGATGGCGTCCGCCAGATCTTTCTTCTTCTCCTGCATCTCCAGGATATGGTCCTCAATCGTCCCCTTGGCGATCAGGCGAAAGACGGAGACGTCCTTTGTCTGGCCGATCCTGTGTGCCCGGTCCGTCGCCTGGTTCTGCGCGGCCAGGTTCCACCAGGGGTCATAGTGGATGACCAGGTCTGCCCCCGTCAGGTTTAACCCGGTCCCCCCTGCCTTTAAGGAGATGAGAAAAACCGGCGTCTCGTCGTCATTGAAGGCATGTACCAGGCGCAGGCGCTCCTCTTTGCCTGTCGCCCCCGTAATTTTATAGAAGGGGATTTTTGCTCTGGACAGATCCTCTTCCAAGAGGGCCAGCATAGAGGTGAACTGGGAGAACACCAGCATCTTGTGTCCCCCGTCAATGGCCGAGCCAATCAGGTCCAGACAGGCCTTTCGCTTCGCCGATTTCCCCCTGTAGCCCTCTACGAAAATCGAGGGATCACAGCAGATCTGCCGGATCTTGGTCAGCTCCGCCAGTACCTGAATTTTGTTTCGATTGTAGGCCTCTCCCGCGCCGGCGATCATCGCCCGCATCCTGGCGACCTGGGCGTCGTAGAGCCTGCGCTGTTCTCCCTCCAGACGGGCGTAGCGAACCTCCTCGATCTTAGCCGGAAGATCCTTTAGGACATCCCTCTTTAATCTGCGCAGGATAAAGGGTCCCGTCATCCGGCGAAGCCTGGCGATCACTTCCTGATCTTCTTCCCTGGCTATCGGCAGCTCGAAGTCTGTCCGAAAGTCCTCATAGCTGTAGAGAAAGCCGGGCATGAGAAAGTCAAAGATCGACCAGAGCTCCGACAGACGGTTTTCAATCGGTGTTCCGGTCAGCGCGAAGCGGTGCCTGCTCTTAATAATCTTGACCGCCTTGGAGACGGCCACCTGGGGGTTTTTGATATACTGCGCCTCATCCAGAACCTGGAAATCAAACTCAATCTTCTCATAGAGGGAGATGTCCCTCTTGAGCAGATCATAGGAAGTAATCAGAACATCCGCCTGACTACAGTCATCTAAGAGCTTCCTTCTCTGACCGGCGAAGCCGGTCACCGGCACGACTGCAAGCTCAGGGGCAAAGCGCGTGAATTCCTCCTGCCAGTTGTAGACCAAAGAGGCCGGGCAGATCACCAGCGAGGGATCTTTTGCCCTGTTGGGCGACTCTTTCTCCGCCGCCAGCACCGCGATCATCTGCAGGGTCTTGCCCAGACCCATGTCATCGGCCAGAATGCCGCCGAAATGATTGGCCGCCAGGGTGCGAATCCACTTATAGCCGTAGGTCTGATACTTGCGAAGGACCTTTGACAAGCCCCGGGGCACTTCGAAATCCGATTCCTCCACCGTCTTGAATTCCTTGATCAACTCGCGGAAATTGCGGTCTCTGTCCGCGGCGACCGCGTCGTGGTCCTCCAGCATCTTATTGATATAGAGGGCGCGGTAGAGAGGCAGATGCATCTTTCCCTCCGTGAAATCCCCCGGCTCCATGCCTGTATCCTCCATGAGCCGAGTCAGCATCTGCATGGAATCCTCCTGTTCCAGGCGAACAAAGGACCCGCTTTTCAGCTTGTGATAGGACTTCTTGCGGCGGTAGGCCTCCAGGAGCTCCAGCAGCTCTTCTGTCGTCAGGTCATCCGAAGAAATATCCAGATCCATGAGACTGGATCTGACAGAGACTCCGATTCGCACCTGCGGCATGCTGCGAATGGTCAATTTGCGAAAGGCCTCGGATCCCTCTACCCTTCCCAAGCGCTCCAGGCGGGCAAGGCCGGAATCGAGAAGTTCATAGACGGCGTCGTCCGTCGCCTCTGTATAAAAAGCGGACCACCTGCTCTCATATTGTGGAAACTCGCTCTGCAAAAGGGCCAGAGCCCTCTCCTCCTGCTGCTGATCCCTGCCGCTGTCATAGGCCTCCCTGCGCTCTTTTGCCGGCAGCAGGGGGAAACTCCTGCCCCCGTATGAGACCTTGCCGTCCGCCAGCAAAAGACCGCCTTCGATATCCAGGCGAAAGGAGAATTCGGCCTTCTCTGGCAGAATGCCCATGGCCGAAAAATCCGCCGATTCCTGAATGCTGATGCGGGGATTTTCCTCCAAATGGGGAAGTACCCGATAATAGAACTCCGCTAGATGCTTCTTTCCAAAACACAAGCGCAGATATCCCCCCTCTGCCGCGTTCATCAGGGGAGTCAGAGATTCCTCATCCTCCCCGGCGAAGCGGACCATTGTCCCTTCGTAAATCACATAGGAAGCCTGTCTTCCCTGAATTCGCGTGGGCAGATTGCCGGTCAGAATCAGTCCCTGAACATTCTCCGCGGTAACCTCTCCCTTGTCTTTCATCAGCTGATACAGGTCTTCCGGCCGAGTCCACTCCCTCAGTTCCTCACGCATCTCCGTCTGATCATCAGACGCAGGATAGCTGTCTTCGGCATATATTTGCTCTTCCGGCGGCAGGGCGGCGAGATAGAGACGGCTGATCTGCTTCTGATTTAATCGATTTAAATCCAGGAAGGGATCGATCCTCAGGCGAATCTGGGGAAAATGCTTCCCCGCCTGAAGGCTTTTGGACCTGGGCCCCTGCATCCTGCCCTCTATTTCCGCGGGCTGTCCTGTCTGCAGATAATCGTAGAGGAAGTCCGCCGCCTCCCCTTCCAGTCGAATTTCACGCGTCAGACAAAAAGAAGGAGTCTTATAGTAGGAATACGCTTTGCGCAGACGTTCCTCCAGACCTTCGTTGGCTTCTACCTGCCTTCGGATAAAGTCATAAACCCTTGCGGAAGCCTCTGTAAAGGTCTCCTGATGAAAATGCAGCGCGTCCTTTTTCCCCAGTGGCAGAGATCCGCCTGATGTATACTGATCTACCAGGTCTTTCAGATTCTTTACAACATAGAGTCTGCCGACCCCGATGCGAAAAGACAGAGTAAATCCTCTCTCATCCTCTGTCAGGCGCGGAAGCAGGCGGACCCTTGGGATCGCCTCTCTCCCCTCGTCTCTGCGAACAGCCGCGGAATCGGAAAAAGCAGACAGAAAGCGGTCTCCCTTCTCATCTGTGGCATCCCCGGGATTATACTGCCTGATATAATCCTGAAGCAGATAAACCGCCGCCATCTCATGGGGGCAGACGGACAGAGTCCAGTAGCTGAAGATATGTCTGTGACAGCAGCCGCACTCCATATCCAGAAAATGATCTCTGGAAAAGCGAAAGTAGACCTTGCGGGCTTCTGTGACCATCCTCCTTGCGTCAGCCGCTTTTTTTTGGTCTTTTATCCGGGGCTCATACAGGGTCTGAAACTCCGCCCACGCCGAATCCACCTCCCCGTCCTTTCCGTAATGCATCCTGAAAAAATCGACCCGCATGCTCCCCTCTTCGAGGATCTCATTGGCCTGGCGCTTTACTTCCGGAGACACCTTGAGATCGGCTGTCATTTTGCGAAGGTGAAAGAAGGTCTCATCCTTTCCCTGCGCGTCCTCCATCTCCACAAGCGCCGGAATCTGATCCGCATCGGGGGAATCGCCCTGCCTCTCCTGCCAGAGGAAAAGAACAGCCGCCATATGGGCGCAATTTTCACCCGCCTGTGCTCTGGCGCAATTACAGCCCATAGAAAGCATTCCCTCTAGAAATCTCCGGATTGAGACATCATAGACGCGATCTCCCAGGACCCTGGCCATACAGCTGTCTTTGGTAGATGCAAAACCCTTGACCGCCTTCTTGCCATATAGAACTCTGCCCTCTTCCAACGCGTCTTTTGAGAAATACTCCTGCCAATTTGCCGTCATCGCGCACCTCAACTCTTTCTCGGCCCTCTTGGAATCTATTATTTTAGCATACTTTTCCTGACGCAAAAAAGCCTCACAGAGCCTGTATCAAAAGCCCTGTGAGGATTTTCACGCATTTTGTATTCCCTGGTTCTCCGGCCTAAAAAAGGCCATCTTAAAATCGCCTTATACCAGAGCCGCTCCAAGTGCCTGACAGGCGGCCAGAGCCTCATCATCCGGAGCGTCGTTGCAGATGACAGGATCGCAGGCCAAAGAAATACCGGCGCTCTCGGCATCGGCCCTCCAGTCGTCCATCCAGACGCCGCCGCCCCAGCCCCAGGAGCCGAAGAGAGCGGCCTTCTTGGCGCCAAGCGCTCCCTTGACCTCATCCCACATGGGCTGGAATTCCGTCTCCTCCAGTACTTCCGCGCCCATGGAAGGACAGCCAAAAGCGAATGCGTCATAAGAGGAGATCTGCGCCGGGCCAAAATCTGCCGCCGCGATAAGTTCCGCCTGCCCTCCGGCCTTCTGTACCCCATCGGAAACCGCCTGCGCCATTGCCTCTGTGTTCCCTGTTCCGGACCAATAAACAACTGCAACCTTACTCATGATACTTCCTCCATTCTGTAGACACTGATTGTCCGATCGGGATGCTTTCTGACAGGACCCTCTGCTCTTCTCCGCTCGTCGGATCAGAAAAGCCTGGTCCTTTATTGTTAGCAATCCCTAACCTAAAATCATTATAGAACAGGGCGTGCAAAAATGTTAGTCTTAAATAACTTTTCAGGTACAAAATCAAGTACACAATCTGCTATGATGGGAGGCAGATTTGGAGGACAGCTATGAGCAATCTCTTCGATATGATACTGGAACGGGACGGTCTGCGCTTCAGCGACTTCCTGGATGATGACGGCAAGGATGAAATCCGCTCTTTCTGGGATGATATTGTTGGAGACCGAGGATCTGTAACCGACGCGGAGATCGACTCGGTCTTAAGCACCTATAAGGGGCTGGGCGTCATTGTCCCGGCCGACGGAATCAGCAGCGACCAGGAGAAGGAGCTTAAGGTCCTTGACCGGACCTGGGAGGCCGGCGCCAGAGGGCATAAGCCGACCCATTCTTCCATCGCCCACTGGCTCAACGGAGGCTATGACAGGCCCTCCATTGAGGACACCGAAGAAGCCGGTGAACTGGTAAATGACTTCAAGAAGGGCCTGGTCGACAAGACTTCCGATATCGTCGGTGCGGGCAAGGAGGCTCTCCGTTCTGTCAACGATAAGGCGGATGACCTTCTGGAGGCACTGACCCAGAGCATACAGGCTTCCAGCGCCGCGGGCAAGGACAAAAAGGCCGGAGCGGCTCTGACCGGGGCCAAAGCAGTTCCAACCGAGAACAGGACACAGCCAGAGGAAGCCGGCAGTCATGCATCGGCATCCCCCGATCCGACGATTCCGCAGATTCCCGAGTCAGCCGGCTCAAAGGGGGAAGTCTCTTATCAGCTTCTCTATCAGACCAACCGCCAGGCGGACGAGAGACATCCCATCATGATCCTGTCCGACCCCATGAAGCGCATTCCCCATCACCAGGTGGGGGCCTTCACAGACCCATCCCGCCAGACGGCATTTGAGATGGTCTACGAGGGATCCGCCTGTTCTGTCAAAATCCTGCAGTTAGACCGGCGCTTCGTCAACCTGCTCTTTTGGCTGGGGACAGGTCATATCGCTGTCAGGCTGTCCGGCCGCCACTTCACAGCCTCCCAAGAGCCCCCTTTGCGTGACCGGCACGGGATGGCCCATGTCAGCGGCTATGCCGTCTACAAGATCACCGCTGTCGACCTCAATGCCAACAGCATCCTGCAGACCGCCAACAACGACTTCCTCCAGCTGGTCATCCGCCGCATGCTGGCCTCCAATCCAAAGGAGGCCCTGCCTAAGGAAACCGCAGAAGAGATGGATCTGTCCGATCAGACCATGCTGATGACCGACATGCCGGCTATGACCGACTATATTAACTGCGCTCAGGACGCCCTGCCCTCCAATATCTTAAACTGGGCCCGCCGCCAGATCGCCATGGTCAAGTCCGAATCTGTCAGCGCGGAGGAGCAGAAGCACGCCCAGCGCGCTCTCTCCATTATGCTCAATATCCAGTGGCAGGGAAGTTATTTTCCCCCTATTGACCCGGCAGAGGCCAGGCAGATTCTGGATGAAGAGCTCTACGGGATGGAGCAAGTCAAGCAGCGTATCGTAGAGACCATCATCCAGATCAACCGCACCCACACGCTTCCTGCCTATGGTCTTCTCTTAATCGGCCCCGCGGGCACGGGCAAATCCCGGGTTGCCTATGCCGTGGCCCGCATCTTAAAGCTGCCCTGGACCTCCCTGGACATGAGCGCCATCCGGGACACGGAGGCTCTGACCGGATCCCCCCGTGTCTACACCAACGCCAAGCCGGGCAAGATCATGGAGGCCTTCCAACAGGCGGGCTCCTCCAATCTGGTCTTCATCATCAACGAGCTGGACAAGGCCGGAATCAACGCGAGCAGCGGCAACCCCGCGGACGCTCTTTTAACTCTGTTAGACAACATCGGATTCACCGACAATTACATGGAGTGCATGATTCCGACCTCCGGCGTCTACCCCATCGCCACGGCAAATGACCGCGAGCTCATCTCCGCTCCGCTTCTGACCCGATTTGCCCAGATCGATATTCCGGACTACAGCCCCGCCGAGAAGAAAATCATCTTCCGCGACTACTCCCTGCGCAAGACAATGGATCGCATGGGTCTGTCCAAATCCGAGGTGGTCTTCACAGAGGATGCCATCGAGGCCATCATCGACCGCTATTCCAATGTCTCCGGCGTCCGCGACCTGGAGCAGGCCGCCGAACACCTGGTCGCCCATGCCCTCTACCTGCTAGAGACAGATTCCTCCGCGAATGACCGGGTCGTCTATCGGGCGGATGATGTGAGAGAATTACTCTTCTAGGGCCTGGCCGGCTTTCTTTCTCTGACCGCAGGCCAATTTGGTATTTGCGCTCAGTCAGCCGCGATCACATCCGCCATATCATAGTGGCCTGCCCCCTTGCCAGCCAGGAACTTCGCCGCCTCAATCGCGCCCTTGCCGAAGACGGCCCTGGAATACGCCGTGTGACGGAAGGTGATCAGCTCATCCATCCCGGCGAAAATGACTTCGTGCTCTCCGACAATACTGCCGCCGCGAACGGCGGAGATGCCGATCTCTTTGTCATCTCTCGCCTGACGGCGCTGGCTCCTGTCATAGACATAGTGATAGACATTGCCCTGCGATTCATTGACCGCGTCCGCCAGGGCGATAGCCGTACCGGACGGAGCGTCCAGCTTTCTCCTGTGATGCTTCTCCACAATCTCCACATCAAAACCGGCCTTGCAGAAGACGTCAGAAGCCCGGTGAAGCAGATCGATCAGAGTGTTGATTCCCAGCGACATATTAGCGGACTTTAATACGGCCACATGCTTTTCGGCCTCCCGCACATGATCCAGCTGTGCCTCGGACAGACCGGTGGTGCAGAGAACCAGAGGAATTCGCTTTGTCACGCAGTAATCAAGCAGGGCATCCTCCGCTGAGGCATTTGCAAAATCAATGATCACATCCGCCTGGACCTCGCAATTCTCAATGGATGAAAAAACCGGATAGGGATTCACAGCCCCGGAGACTCGGTCCACACCAGCCACAATCTCGATCTCAGGATCCTCCGCAATCAAGCTGTCGATGATCCTTCCCATATGGCCGTTAGAACCATGCAGTATTACCTTCACCATGCGATTTTCCTCCTCTCACAGATCAATATATGCCTCGAAGGCATCCAGGGAAGCCTTCAGACGGGCCGCGTTCTCCGGCTCCATCTGACACATGGGAGCCCGCAGGGGACCGCAGTCGGCGCCCAGCATATTCATGGCTGTCTTGACCGGGATGGGATTAACTTCGCAGAAGAGAGAATTCACCATATCCAAAGACTCCAGCTGCATCCTGGCCGCCCTCTTCACATCCCCGTCGAAAAATGCCTGCACCATATCGTGGGTGTGCTGAGGAGCAATGTTGGCAATGACGGAAATGACGCCGAGTCCACCGATGGAGAGCAGGGGAACAACCAATCCATCCTCCCCGGAGTAGAGTTCCAGCTTGCCATCACACAGACGCATCGTCTCAGAAGCCTGGGACATGTTTCCGGTTGCCTCCTTTAAGCCGACAATATTCTCCCTGTCATGAAAGAGCCTGGCCATGGTCTGGGGCAGAACATTGGTCCCGGTACGGCTGGGCACATTGTAGACGATGATGGGAAGCTTCGTAGCATCGGCGATTGCCTCGTAGTGCTCAATCAGTCCCTTCTGAGTCGCCTTATTGTAATAGGGCGTGACAACGAGGGCGGCATCAGCGCCTGCCTTTTCTGCTGCCTGGGTCAACTGGATGGCCGTCAGGGTAGAGTTGGAACCGGTACCCGCGACAACGGGGATTCTGCCCGCGGTGAAGTCAACCGCGGCCCTGATCACATCCTTGTGCTCCTCCTCGGAGAGCGTGGGACTCTCTCCCGTCGTCCCTGTAATGATAATTGCGTCTGTCCCATGGTCAATGTGATAGTTGATCAGCTCTTCCAGCTTGGAATAATTGACCGTCTGATCCTCATTCATAGGAGTAATAACAGCGACTCCGCTTCCGGTAAAAACAGGCATATGCCCTCCTTTCCTCCCGCTCCGGTCACTGCCGGACGAGACTTGACCATAGAATACCCTCTATACAGGCATTCTTCATTCATAAACAGCTGAGGACACGATCCATGAAATCCCCATGTCATGAAAAACAATAGAATACACGTTCCGCGAATCCCCCTGTTATGAAAAAATAAGACCGGCTGGGGCACAGCCGGTCATCACTCTCATAATGATCACTGATAGCGCCCCATCTTATCAGATGACAGTTACAGCCTTCTTCAAGCTGCACCCAGGGAATCATCCGCAGCAATGACCCCTTCGGCACAAATTCCTTTTGCCGGGCTTCATCTGCGTCTGCCGCATCCGCCCGGTTACTCATAATCTGTGCAACCTCTACCTTGTGCTGTCGATTCTTCGACAGAATTCAGTTGTTGGCCGAGGATTGACTCGACACTAGAAATATACCCTCTGATACCAGATCATGTCAACCGCCAAAAGATAGGGCGACCACTCCACAAGATCCCGAAATCCGGTGACGGGAATTTCTTCATTAAAAAATCATAGCTATTCCACAGGCCCCCGGGATCCGGGAAATGCTCACTGACTCAGATTCATCCGGGCAGCTTCTCCGGCACAATATCATAGACCGTATCTGCGATCTGTCGTATCTCTTCCGGAAGACAATCCCCTGTCATAATGACAGAGGCCAGTGGAGACTTGGCAGAAAGGACTTCTACCAGAGCTTCTGCCGGAACCAGCCCTCTCTCCACGATGCCGAGCACCTCATCCAGAACCAGCAAATCACACTCGTCCACCGTCAGAACCTTCTTGGCGAACATGAGGGCATTTTCATAGTTCTTCTTCTCCTCTTCCTGTTCCTGGCTGGTCAGGTCATCGTAGCCCTCAATATTCTGCTCAAAGCGAAAGACCTTGATCTCCGGCTCCAGACGGCTGAAGAAATCCGCGCTCAGCTGACCCTTGAGAAATTGGATCATTGTCGCACTGCCGCCTGCAGAGGCCACCTTGATGGCATTGCCGATGGCGGCAGAAGTCTTGCCGTAACCCTCTCCGTAATAGACGGTTATTTTCCCTTCCTGCATATTCTCTCCTGTCAAATGTATCACACCGTATACTGTATTAATCTTCGCGCTGCTTTGCTCCTTCGAGAGTCACACAACGGCAACAGGTATTTGCAAAGAATTTGTATAAATTTTATCACAGAGATCCCGTGAGAATCAATTGACCGCAACCGCCTCTTCTCAAAACCGGTCATGACCGTCCCTGGCGACTTGTCCCCCAATTGATTTCAGTCAACCTGTAGCACAGATAAAGAAACAGGGCTTAAACCTGTAAAACAGGGCGGTATGGTATGATGCTTTAAATAAAGTATGATATGATACTTTAAATTATGAAAGTGAAATTTGAATTGGTAAAGAGGTAATTTTATTGAAACCCATCATTGTATATTATTCCTATTCAGGAATCACCAGAAGATTAGCAGAAGATATTGCATTGATTACGGATGGAGATTTGAGAGAATTACAACCGCAACAGCCTTACTCCTTCTCATATAATACAGCTGTAAAAGAAGTGAGAGAAGAAATTGAAAAGGGATATTGTCCTCCTCTTATGCGGGGAGCAGAAGCGATTGGGAATGCGGAGGTGATTTTTGTAGGTTCTCCTAATTGGCTTAAAACATTTGCGCCACCCGTTCGGTCCTTTTTAAGAACGGTTGATTTAGACGGCAAGACAATTATTCCCTTTTGTACACATGGCGGAGGCGGTTTTGGAAGAATGATTGAAGATTATAAAAGGGAATGCGAACATTCTATTATCAAAGACGGCATCGCATTAAAGGGAGATTACAGTTTTGACGAACTCAAAGCATGGTTAGATCATAATTTGTAACTCCCTATTTTCCCAATTCAATATCCTAATTTGAGAAACAGCAAATCAATCGGGTTGCTGTTTTTCTTTGTCTGAAAACGCAGACACAGCGAAAAGAAGAAAACAAGAATCTTCTCTCCTCCGGTCTAAGTTAAATTTTCCTTCCACTGATCTCAGTCACTCTTCCTGTGTCTCAGATACCATTTCTTGAAGTTTCACAGGATTGTGCTAATATAGGAAGGTCGATTTTACAGGAGTCTTTCCTATATGATCCCTGCTGAAAGTCATTTCCCGCGAAGGACTGATTCCCGGATGCGGATTCTTGCTCCGAGATACGAATTTGACTTTCCGGCATATCTGTAAATCGATCTTCGATTATATATCTGCCCTGCAGAGAAAGAGGTCACAATGATTGAGTCCAGAGACGACATCCGAAACGTAGCCATCATCGCCCATGTCGATCATGGGAAAACCACCCTGGTTGATGAGCTCTTAAAGCAGTCCGGCATCTTCCGAGAAAATCAGGAGGTTCAGGAACGCGTCATGGACTCCAATGATATTGAGCGTGAGCGCGGCATTACCATTCTGTCCAAGAATACCGCCGTTACCTATAAAAATACCAAGATCAACATCATCGATACTCCGGGCCATGCCGATTTCGGCGGCGAGGTGGAGCGTGTCCTGAAAATGGTCGACGGCGTCATTCTCCTGGTTGACGCCTTCGAGGGCGTCATGCCCCAGACCAAGTTCGTCCTGCGCAAGGCTCTGGCCCTGAGCCTTCCCATCGTTGTGGTTGTCAACAAGCTGGATCGTCCCGACGCCAGACCTCTGGAGGTCGAAGACGAGGTCCTGGAGCTTCTCATGGATCTGGACGCCTCCGAAGATCAGCTGGACGCCCCCTTCCTCTTCGCCTCTGCCCGTGAGGGCTATGCCATCGCGGATCTTGACGATGAGAAGAGGGATATGACTCCCCTCTTTGACGCAATCATTGACAAGATTCCCGCCCCAACCGGTGATCCCGACGCCAACACACAGATGCTGGTATCTACGATTGATTACAACGAGTTCGTCGGCCGCATCGGCGTCGGCAAAATCTCCAATGGCTCTCTCAAGCTCAATCAGTCCGCCGTTGTCGTCAACCATCACAATCCCGATGCCAGACAAAATGTCCGCATTACCAAGCTCTTCGAGTTCGACGGTCTCAACCGCGTCGAGGTAGAGGAGGCAAAAATCGGCTCCATCGTGGCTATTTCCGGAATCGCCGACCTGCACATCGGCGACACCATCTGCGGCACAAACGGCGAACCTGAGGCCATTCCTTTCCAGAAAATTTCTGATCCCACCATCGCCATGAACTTCATTGTCAATGACTCTCCTTTGGCCGGACAGGAGGGCAAGTATGTCACCTCCCGCCACATCCGGGACCGTCTCATGCGCGAGCTCAACACCGATGTCTCCCTTCGCGTGGAGGATACGGATTCCCCCGACACCTTCAAGGTATCCGGCCGCGGTGAGCTGCACCTGTCTGTCCTGATTGAGGAGATGCGCCGTGAGGGCTTCGAGTTCGCCGTCTCCAAGGCAGAGGTTCTCTATAAGAAGGACGAAAAGGGCAAGAAATTAGAGCCCATGGAAATCGCCTATATTGACGTCCCCGACGAATTCCAGGGCGCGGTGATCCAGAAGCTGTCCGCCAGAAAGGGAGAACTCCGCGGCATGAATCCCATCCAGGGCGGTTACACCCGTCTGGAGTTCAAGATTCCTTCCAGGGGTCTGATCGGCTATCGGGGAGACTTCATGACTGACACCAAGGGCAACGGCATCTTGAACACTGAGTTTGCCGGATACGAGCCCTACAAGGGGGATATTGAGTACCGGGCCACCGGCTCCCTCATCTCTTTCGAGACCGGCATCTCTGTCACTTACGGCCTCTTCGCTGCCCAGGACAGAGGCACCCTCTTCATCGGCGCCGGCGAGAAAGTATACTCCGGCATGGTCATCGGCCAGTCTTCCCGGTCTGAAGACATTGAGCTCAATGTCTGCAAGAAAAAGCACCTGACCAATACCCGGTCCTCTTCCGCTGACGAGGCCCTGACCCTGACCCCTCCCAAGATCATGTCTCTTGAGCAGGCCATCGATTTCATCGACACGGATGAGCTTTTAGAAGTCACTCCCAAGTCTCTGCGCATCCGCAAGAAGATCCTGGATCCTCTACAGAGAAAGAGAAGCGGGTTTAAGAAGTAATTCTGCATACAAAGAGGATCATCAGCGCCTGGCTTATGGTCCTTCTCTTGTTCTAAATTAAAAAATCGACCGTCATATTCGCAAAACATTCTTATTCTAAGAATACGACGGTCGATTTTTTATTGTAATAGATAATCTGTAAAAGTGCCCCTGTCATTATGGCTGCAGGACACAAAGAGCGTGCATCCCGCTGTTTGTCAAGCTGCTTGAGCAAGAGACCTCCTGTCTCTATTATAATATGTTACCCCCACTTAAGAATCGTTTTACAGCGTTATCAACGGCTGATTCTCTCTTCCCATTCCTTCTCGCGAAAGCCGGTCAAAACGAAGTCTTCTCCTACCAGAATGGGGCGCTTACAGAGCATCCCATTGGTCGAAAGCAGCTTGATCTGATCTTCCAGACTCATTTCCGGCAATTTCCTGGACAATTCCATCTGCCGATAGAGCTGCCCAGAAGTATTCCAGAACTTCTTGATCGGCATACCAGACTTCTGTATCCAGGCGGTCAGCTCCTCTTCCGTGGGATTTTCCTCTACAATATGACGATCCTCATATGCAATTGCTCTGCTGTCCAGCCACCTTTTCGCCTTCTGACAGGTACTGCACTTCGGATACTCTATGAATAACAGCGCCATCTTCTCCTCCTTGTTTTCCTGCAAATGATCATTGCTTTTACCCGACCATTATAGCAAAGATACTACAAATACCTGTTTTTACATTTAAGTCTCCATAAACGAAATAAAATCAGGTCGAATTCGTCTATACTTCTGTCAAAAGCAAAAAGTCACACCATACGGAGGCGAATCATGCGTTTATTTGACTTTCGAACGGAATATCGGGAGAATCCACTTGGACTGGCGACAAAGCATCCGCGTTTTTCCTGGAAAATCGCATCGGACGAAAATGACACCGTCCAGACCTCCTATCGGATTCTTGTGACAGATCAGAGAGGCCGAGAGACCTGGAACAGCGGCCCTGTCCAGTCGGATCAATCCATCCTTGTTCCCTATGAGGGGGATCCGCTTGAGGAAGAGACCATCTATCGGATACAGGTCTTCGTATCAGACAATCACGGCAAAGAGGCTTCCATCGAGGGGAGCTTTGAGACAGGCATCTTTGACGCTCACCATTTTGTCGCCAAAATGATCTGTCCTGACTTTCCCTCTCCACAGGAAGCATGCCCTGTTTTCTCCCATTCCTTCTCTCTAAGGCAAAGGGTCAGCCGCGCCCGCCTCTACATCACAGCGCATGGAGTCTATGAAGCCGCGATCAATGGTTCTGCCGTCAGCGACTGCCGTATGGCGCCCGGCTGGACCAATTACCGAAAGAGACTGCAGTACCAGATCTACGATGTAACGAATCTCCTTGGGGATACCAATCAAATCCAGGTCACCGTTGCCAATGGCTGGTATAAGGGAATTCTCGGTTTTTACTGCCAGCCCAACCAGTATGGCGATCAGCTTGGACTTTTTGCGGAGCTTCACCTGCAGTACGAGAACGGGGACAAAGAGGTCATTGCGACAGATGAAAACTGGACCGTTCGAACAGGCCAGATCCGCTGCAGTGAAATATATATGGGAGAGACCATCGATACGGATTCTCCCGAAATTCTCGAGGGCAGCATAAGTACTAAGAACTTCGACTCTTCTGTTCTCACCGCGCAGGAAGATGAGCCTGTTCGGATCACGGAACGCATTGTCGGCATCCGAAAAATCACCACGCCCAGAGCTGAGTCCCTCATTGACTTTGGTCAAATTGTCACAGGTGTCGTCGAATTACATGTCAAAGCCTCCCGGGGACAGGTCATCCGTCTGCGCCATGCCGAAGTTCTCGATAAGGATGGCAACTTCTACCCGGATACCCTGCGGCAGGCCAAATCAATCGACACCTTCATCTGCAATGGACAGGAGCAGGTCTTACGCCCGCATTTTACCTTCCACGGCTTCCGTTATATCTGTGTTGAGGGGCTTGATCACTTTGAACCGGATCAATTTATAGCCTGTGTGACCCACACCGACCTGGAAAAGACCGGTGACTTCCGCTGCTCCGCTCCGAAGGTGAATCAGCTGCAGCAGAATATCAGCTGGAGCCAGAGAGATAATTTCCTGGATATCCCGACGGACTGCCCCCAGCGCGATGAGCGTCTGGGCTGGACCGGGGATGCTCAGGTCTTCTCCTGGACAGCCTCATTTAACCGAAATACCGCCCTCTTCTACTCTAAGTGGATGCGGGATGTCGCTTCTGAATCTTCCCTTGAGAAGGGGGTCCCCCATGTCGTTCCCGACATTCTCCAGTCCTACAGCGCTTCCGCCTGGAGCGATGTAGCTGTCATCCTCCCCTGGGTCGTCTATCAGATCTATGGGGATGAGGGTATCCTGAAAGAGAACTGGACCTGCATGCACGAATGGGTCGATTACATTTCCAATCACTGCAATGACAGGGGACTCTGGCAGACCGGCTTCCAATACGGCGACTGGCTGGCTCTGGACAAGGAAGAAAGCGCTGACCGCACCGGCGCAACGGATCCCTACTTCATTGCCAACGCCTATTTCCTGTATGTCACAGACCTGACGATACAGACTGCCGATATCCTCGGTCACAGGGATGCCGGCGCCAAGTACCGGAAGCTCTATCAGAAGACTCTGCTTGCCTTTCAGGATGAGTATTACAGCAATACCGGTCGTATTGTGAGTGAGACGCAGACCGCAGCTGTTCTATCCCTCTATTTCAATCTGGCGCGCAGTCAGGACAGGGATCGCGTTCTCAGGACCCTGATCTCCAATATTGAGCGCCACAAAAACCATCTGTCCACCGGCTTTGTCGGAACCCCCTACCTCTGTCATGCCCTCTCCGAAAACGGAGCCCATGACACGGCTGTCTCCCTCTTTCTCAAAGAGGACTACCCCTCCTGGCTCTATGCCGTCAATATGGGGGCGACCACCATCTGGGAGAGATGGAATTCCATCCACCCCGACGGGAGTTTCGACGAGTCCGGGATGAATTCTCTCAATCACTATGCCTATGGTTCCATTGGTGACTGGCTCTACCGAAAGGTCGCCGGTCTCTCACAGATTGAGCCCGGCTACAAGTCGTTTCTGGTTCGTCCCATGCTGACAAAAGGACTGGAAGAGACTTCTCTTCACTTTGATTCTGTCTATGGTCCGATTGTGATTGAGAACAGCTGCAAGCTGGGAAAAATCCGCCTGCACGTGGAAGTTCCTCCCAATACACATGCGCAAATTCATCTCCCGGAGAAAGAAGAGATTCTCAAGGTCGGCTCCGGTGTCTACGACTATGAATACGAGACAAAGACGGATCTGTCCATCCCCAGATACAGCTCAGACAGCACTTTGGCAGAACTTCTGGCCCATCCCCTGGCAAAAGAGCTCTTTGAGCAGATGGCTCCCGGCATGCTCGACGGTCCCATGATTCAGTTTGCCTATCAGATGTCCGTCACGGATATGCTTGGCAGTGCCCCGGAGGCCCGCCCTCTCTTTGAGACCATCATTGAGGCCTTGAACCGGTCGGACCAGGAGAATCAGTCATGAGACTCTGTGATATCAATATCCGCGACCCCTATATTCTCCCCCTGAACGGCCATTACTACCTCTATGGAACCAGAAGCGAAACTGCCTTCATCGGTCAGGCATTTGGCCCTGCACTATCCAAATACCCTCCGGAAAGAGCATCCCGTCCTGCTCCCTCTCCTGTACCAAAAGGGCAGATTTTTCCTGGCGCCATCCGATTTGCAAAGATAGAATACTCTCCCCTCATACAGCCTTATCCCTGCGGCAATCCAAGCAGAGCTAAGGCTGTATTTCTCATTAGATTCACCTATTCTCTTCTGTCCCTGATCAGCTTGACCAGCTGGATCACAAGGGTGGGCAGAAGGGCCAGGCCAAGAATTTCCAGATACTGGTTCTGACGCAAAGCCACGACCGAGAACAGGCGCATGACCGGCGCCAGAAAGAGAACCATAAGAACCAGAGTGAATCCGAGGACAAATGCCCCCAGGCTGTACCAATTTCCGGCAAAACCGATCTGAAGCAGGCTGTGACGGCTTCGGCAATTGAATCCATGCAGAAGTCTGGCCAAAGTCAGAGTCGCAAATGCCATGGTGGAGGCGGCTGCGGCATTCTCTGCGGAGGATCCGGTCAATCCCAGCCAATAGGAGGCAATGACACAGACCGCAATCAATCCCCCCTGACCAATCAGAAGCCGCACAAAATCCCGCGTGAGAATCCCCTGTTTCGGATCACGCGGCTTTCTTCTCAGAACATCCGGGTCGGACGGTTCCATTCCGATGGCCAGGGCGGGCAGAGAATCTGTCACCAGATTGATAAAGAGCAGCTGCACCGCTGCAAAGGGAATGGGCAGGGCCAGCAAAGAGGTGTAGAGAACCGCAATGATGGCGGACAAATTACCGGAGAGCAGATAGAGGACGGCATTGCGGATGTTGTTATAAACCGTGCGGCCATTTGCCACCGCCTTAATAATCGTGGCGAAATTGTCATCCGCCAGAATCATGGATGCCGCATCCTTGGAGACTTCGGTTCCGGTGATTCCCATGGCCACACCGATATCCGCCTTCTTAAGCGCAGGCGCATCGTTCACTCCATCACCGGTCATGGAGACAATCTTGCCCTTTCTCTGCCAGGCATCTACGATACGAATCTTATTCTCCGGGGAGACACGGGCATAAACAGAAATCCGCTCGATCTCCATGTCCAGTTCTGCATCGGACAGGGCATCCAGCTCCTGCCCTGTCAGAGCTTCATCTTCCTCGGCAAAAATCCCGATTGCTCTGGCGATGGCGGTCGCCGTGACCTTGTGGTCACCGGTGATCATAACGGTGCGAATTCCGGCCGCCTTCGCCCGGGCAACCGCCTCCATAGACTCCTCACGGGGCGGATCCATCTGGGAGATCAGACCCAGGAAGATGAAATCCCGCTCATTCTCCCGGGACAGCTTCTCCTCGCTCTCCTTGTAGGCGAAGGCCAGGACGCGCAGACCCTGTGCAGAGAAAGCTTCATTCTGCGCCAGAATCTTTCCCCGAACCTCCTCTGTCATGGGATAAATCCCGTCCTCCAGACGGATAAAGACGCAGCGATCCAGGAGAACATCAACCGCTCCCTTGGTAAAGACCGTCTGTCTCCCATGGATCAGATGCTTGGAAGACATGAGCTTGCGGTCGGAATCGAAAGGAATCTCCTCCAGACGGGCCGCCATAGAGCGGAGGAGATGATCCGACAGAGCCAGTTTATCCCCGTCCAAATCCAGGCCCTGAATATTGCGATACATAGACAGGAGCGAATACTCCGTCGGATCTCCGATTCCCTCCCCGTCGACAATCGCGGAATCATTGGCCAGAACAGCCGCGTAGAGCAGATAACGATGGAGCTGCTTGCTGACGTCAAGTTCTCTGTCCCGGCAGATCCGATCTCCCACATAGATCTCCTGCACAGTCATTTTATTCTGCGTCAGGGTACCAGTCTTATCAGAACAGATGACGGAGACACAGCCAAGCGATTCCACCGCTGCCAGATTCTTGATGATCGCCTGTTCTTTGGCCATCTTCTGTGTGCCCATAGCCTGAACGATAGTAACGATCGAAGACAGGGCCTCCGGAATCGCCGCGACCGCGAGGGCTACGGCGAAGAGAAGAGAATTCATCAGGGCCATGCCCCGCCACATGCATAGTCCAAAGACCAGAATTGAAATAACCATAATTGCAGCAGCCAGTTTCCCTGAGAAATCATCCAGGGTTGCCTGCAGAGGCGTCTTCTTCTCTTTGGTATCATTCATAAGTCCGGCGATCTTGCCGATCTCCGTCTCCATACCTGTCGCAGTCACCATGACATTGGCACGGCCGTAAGTAACCAGGCTGCCCGAATAGACCATATTGATCCGGTCCGCCAGGGCAAGTTCTTCCTTGATTACAGCATCGGACTTATCGACATTGACAGATTCGCCGGTCAGAGAGGACTCATTGACCTGAAGAGAGAAGTTCTCCAGGATACGGCCGTCCGCAACCACCATGTCTCCGGCCTCATAGGAAACCATATCACCCGGAACCAGCTGAGTCGAATCAATCTCCATCTTCACTCCGCCGCGAATGACCTTGGCCTTTGGAGAAGACAGAGATTTGAGAGACTCCAGAGACTTCTCCGCCTTAACATGCTGGATGGTCCCCAAAACCGCATTCAGAACCAGGACAGAGACGATGACCAGCATGGACTCGACGTCCCCTGTAAAAGCGGAAACCAGTGCCGCAACAATCAAAATAAGAACCATCAAATCCGCAAACTGTTCCAGAAAGATCCGCAAAGCAGACTTCTTTTCCGCTTCTGCAAGGGCATTCGGGCCGTACTCACTCAGTCGCTTTGCCGCCTCTTCCTTACTCAGTCCCTTAGAGCTGCTCTCAAGCAGGCGCTCTGTCTCTGCGCGGTCCCTCTGATACCAGGCCATGTCTACCTCTTCTCCCACATTTTTTAAACTCAATCTATTCTAACCGCTTCCCCTTCTCCTGCCCAGTCCCATTTTCTCAAAAATCTCCAGATCTTTAATCTCAAATGTTGTATTAAAAACATACATAAAATATTTGTCCGGATATACTTGCTGTGCTACATTTTGACTGTATCTCAATTATCTTCTTTAATGGGAGAAGAGGATAAAAATGCGCCGGCATACCGCGGTGAAGATACAGGCATCTATTAAGTTGCGAAAACAGCGGTCTTCCAGGACTTCCCTCTGAGAGTCTTCTCCTGCTGTTTTCCAGTTCACGAAAGGAGACACAGGTGGGCTTTCAACTAACTGCCGATGGCTTTGCCAAAACCATCGACGCTCTCAAAGAGCACTATCTTATCTATGCTCCCGTTCTCAAGAAAGGTACCGGCCGCTTCACTGACACCGATATTGTCCGCTATGACTTTGTCAATGAGGCTTCTGAAATCGAACTGGAACGGAAATCAGACTATGCGTTTAAGGAGTTTCTAACCCCTCTCTCCGAGACCCTCCTCTTTTTCACCGAAGATCAGGTCAAGGCCGCGGATATTCCAGACAAACCCGTCTTAATCTTTCTGCGCAGCTGTGACCTGCATGCCGTCAGACGCCAGGATGACATGTACTTAAATAACGGCTGGACCCCCGACTGGTTCTTCAAGCGCCGCCGCGACCTGGTCAAGTTTGTTCTGATTGGCTGCAAAAAGTCTTATCAGAACTGTTTCTGTGTTTCCATGGGCAGCAATCGATCCGAGGACGGCTATGTCTTCTCTGTAGAGACGGACGGCGACGGCTTCGCCTGCGATGTTCCTGACACTGGCTTTGTCCCCTTCTTTGCCGCCGGACAGGCCGCGGATATCAAGCCTTCTTATGTGACGAAAAACGACTTCGAAGTTCGCGTTCCTGATCAGGTTCCAGGCGCCATCTTAAAACATGCCCTCTGGGATGAGTACTCCTCCCGCTGCATCGGCTGCGGCCGCTGCAACTATGTCTGCCCCACCTGTACCTGCTACACCATGCAGGACATTTTCTATCATGAGAATGGAAAAGTGGGCGAGCGGCGCAGAGTTGCTGCCGCCTGCATGGTCGACGGATTCACCAATGTCGCCGGCGGCGGCGAATACCGAAAGAGCCAGGGAGAGCGCATGCGCTACCGCGTTCTGCACAAGATTTCCGACCACAAGAAGCGATTTGGAGAGAATATGTGCATCGGCTGCGGCCGCTGTGACGATGCCTGTCCCGAGTATATCTCCTACTCCAACATTCTGAACAAGGTCACCGATGCGGTAGAAAACCTCGGAAAGGAGGTACAGTAAATGTCTGAGAACGCTTATCTCCCCTTCCCGTCCAAAATTCTTGATGTCATCAGGCATACGGCCAAGGAGTATACCTTCCGCATGGAATTCATCGGCGAGGTTAAGCCCGGTCAGTTCTTCGAGGTCTCTGTGCCCAAATTCGGTGAAGCGCCCATTTCCGTCTCTGGAATCGGCTCAAACTATGTGGATCTGACTATCCGCAGGGTCGGCCGGGTCACCAATGAGGTCTTCGAGTCCTATGCAGGACAGAACCTCCTTCTCCGCGGTCCCTATGGCAACGGCTTTGATGTCGATCTCTACCGTGACGGCGAGACGGTCGTCGTCGCCGGCGGCACCGGCGTCTCCCCTGTCCGCGGCGTCATAGACGCTTTGGCCGGTATGGAAAACGCCAAAGACAAGTTTGTCATTGCCGGTTTCAGAAGCCCTGACGATATGCTTTTTCGCGATGATTTGCAGCGCTGGGATGACGCCCTGAACCTGACACTGACGGTTGATGGTGCGCCGGAGGGCTACAAGGGTAATATCGGCCTTGTCACAAAGTACATCGCCGACCTTCCCCTTAAGGATATCCCCACTGCCAAGGCAGTTGTCGTCGGTCCTCCTCCCATGATGAAGTTCACCATTATCGAGCTTCAGAAGCGTGGCTTTAAAGACGATCAGATCACCGTATCCTACGAGCGCAAGATGTGCTGCGGGCTCGGAAAATGCGGTCACTGCCGTGTCAATGATAAGTACATCTGTCTGGATGGCCCCGTATTTAACTACAGCCAGGCCAAAGATATGATGGATTAAGGAGGGCAAAATGGGAACATTAGATGTAAATGTCGGCAAGATGAAGAAGAACGCCTTCCGCTATTCCAAGGTGAGGGGCGAGACCGCCTCCCGTGTGCGCATTCCCGGCGGCGTCATTGACTCAAAATCCTTAGGACGTGTGGTTGAGATCGCGGAAAAGTACGGCAAGGGTGTCATTGATATCACCAACCGCCAGGGAATTGAGATCCCGGGGATCAAGTTCGAAGATATGGATGCCGTCAACAAAGAGATCCAGCTGGTCATTGACTCCTTACATATCAACCAGGAGATTCCCGACACCGGCTACGCCTCCTCCGGCACCCGCAATGTCGAGGCCTGCCCGGGCGCAAGACTCTGCCCCTTCGGCTGCTATGACACCACCGCTTTTGCTCAGAAGATGGAGAATACCATCTTCCCCAATGACCGTCACGTTAAGATCGCCTTCACCGGCTGTTCCAACGACTGCGCCAAGGTTCGCCTGGCCGACTTCGGCATCATCGGCATGACAGAGCCTCAGTATGACTCTGACCGCTGCGTCTCCTGCGGTCAATGCGTAGACTACTGCCAGCGCCGGTCCGTCGGAGCCCTCAGCATGGTCAACAATAAGATCGTCCGTGACACCGCCAAATGTGTGGGCTGTGGCGTCTGCGTCCACTACTGCCCCACCCGGGCCTGGACCAGGTCTAAGGAGCGCTACTTCCGCCTGGTTCTCCTGGGCCGCACCGGCAAGAAGAATCCCCGTCTGGCGGAAGACTTCATCAAGTGGTGCGATGAAGAGAGCATCCTGAAGATGGTTAAGAACGCTTACGCCTACATCGAAGAATATATCGATCCCAATGCGGTAGAACACAAAGAGCATATCGGCTATATTGTTGACCGCACCGGCTTCGAGAAGTTCAAGGAATACATCATGGACGGCGTAGAGCTCGGGCCCAAGGCCGAAGTTGCCGATACCCTCTACTGGGGCGGCAAGCACTATAATCAGTACGGCGGCTGAAGCTGTCTTTGACCGGACAGGAATTATTTTCTATCCCAAATTATTATTCTATCCTTATCAGAGCTGACAGAGGTAACGTATGAGAGCAGGAAAAGCACAGACATTCAAGGAGACGCCTGTCTTTTTCCTGCTCTTTCTGATGCTCCTTTGCGCCTGTCTGGCCTCCATCGCCCTGGGCAGTGTCCCCATTTGTCTTCCCGACCTTCTGGGCGTCCTGTCCGGCCGCATTCGTGAGGGCACTGAATATACCCTCATCTGGCAGATCCGCATTCCCCGAACCCTCGCCTGCCTGGGAGCCGGTCTCGGTTTGTCCAGCTCCGGTCTCATCCTGCAGAACGTCATGAACAATGCTCTCGCCTCTCCCAATACCATCGGTGTCAATTCCGGGGCGGGATTTGCCGTCATGCTCTCCATGGTCTTCTTTCCCACCGCCATCGAGGTCAGAGGTCCCTTTGCCTTCATCGGCGCTCTGGTCACCGCGCTGCTCATCTTCGGTCTGGCCTACCTGACAGATTCCTCCCGCATCACCGTCATCCTGGCCGGCATCACGGTCTCGGCCTTCCTGGGCGCGGGGATGAGTCTGATCAAGATCTTAGACAGTGACCTTCTGATCAATATCAATACCTTCCTGGTCGGCAGTCTCTCCGCTATGAGCTATAGTCAGATTGCCATTCCCCTTGTCATGATCGTCATTGCCTTTCTCATTACCGCCCTCCTGTCCAGGGGGCTCAATATCCTCTCCCTGGGCGATGACATCGCCTCCGGACTGGGGATGAATGTCTCCCGGATTCGCCTGATCTTCCTGATCCTGGCCTCTCTTCTGGCTGGAACCGTTATCTCCTATGCCGGGCTTATCTCCTTTGTAGGCCTGATCGTCCCCCATATTGCCAGGAAGATCTTTGCCAACGACAACCGTCTCCTTCTGCCGGCCTCGGGTCTGCTTGGCGCGGTCTATGTCCTCCTCTGCGACCTGCTCGGCCGCACCCTGATTGCCCCCTATGAGCTCCCGGCCGGCATCATTATGAGCTTTATCGGAGGCCCCTTCTTCCTCTATCTCCTGCTCAGAAAGAAAGGGGGACGCCGCCTTGGATAAGAATCAGATGTCCTGTGAGCTTCAATTTACGTCCGCCGATATTTCCGTCGGCCATACGCCCATCCTGCATGATCTGTCCCTGTCTTTTCCCCGGGGTCAGATCACGGTTCTTCTGGGGCCAAATGGCTGCGGCAAGACCAGTCTTCTCCAGTGCCTCAACGGCATGTCTTCCGTCAGCTCCGGTTCTCTGACCTATCAGGGAGAATCCCTGATCGACATGCCTGAGCGCAAACGGGCAAGAAAAATCGCCTTTCTCCCCCAGGTTCGCTCCATTATCCCCAGCATTCCGGTGCACACCCTGGTCGAGCACGGGCGCTTTCCCTACCAGGGCTTTTCCCGCAGACCAAATGCCGAAGACCGCAGACTTGTCGACCAGGCCATGAAAGCCTGCGGCATCCTGTCCTTCGCCGATCGCAGTGTCGACACCCTCTCCGGCGGCATGCGGCAGAGGGTCTTCCTTGCCATGGTGCTAGCCCAGGCCACCCCTCTGATTGTCCTCGACGAGCCGACGACCTATCTGGATCCAAAATCCCAGAATGAAATCATGGATCTTGTGACTTCTCTGCGAGACCGGGGCAAAACCGTCATTATGGTCCTGCACGACCTGGCCCAGGCCGCCCGCACTGCCGACCATCTGGTCATCATGTCCGACGCGCGCAGGGTGATTGCCTCCGGGCCAAAGGAGGAGGTTCTGAATACTTCCGCCATCTCTGACGTCTTCGGCGTGTCCATGCACAGGGTTTCGATTGACGGGGGATGGCATTATCTCTTCTTCTAGTCAGATATGCTATTCTCACAAGTGACGATCGTGACTGCTGTTTCGATTAACCGGCAAGTTCTTCCGGCGTAAGTACAGCCAAGCCTGCTTTTCTATAGTCCCTCACGTTTCTTGTTACGATACAGTCCATCTTCAAACGCAATGCCGTTTCAGCCATAACTGCATCCTCATAATCACTCATTTGAGATATAAGCGCTTTCTTACAGTCCACTCCCAAGGTGTCCGCAAGATCAAACAGCGTCAGTATCTTTGATATGATTTCTCTTGTTTTCTCATCATCATGCGTGAGTCGGTGGGTCAAATAATAGATATCTGTCACAGATTTCGCTGACAGAAAACCATCCATTTGTCCCTCTGCTGCCAGACGAAAAATTGCTTCTGCAGAACGATTGAATGGTTCTCTCGATTGGAGCGCATCAATGATGACGCAAGTATCAACCAAGGCTCTCATATCTTTTCCCGTCTTTCCCTCTCCGCCTCTTCCAAAGTCATATCCTTCGGCAAAATGCCAAACAGAGATTCCGCTATTTCCATTTTGTTTTGAAAAGGACTTGTTAATTTGGCGATCATCTTCCCGTTTTTGGTGATATAGACATCCTCCTTTTCCGCCATCAACAGGTATTTCCCCATATTTTTTTTCAGTTCTGTAGCTGTAATTGACATTGTTCCTCCTCCCTGTGAAACATTCATTCTCTTCCTTAAAATCAGTATATAATAATCGCACGATAATTTTCAATTTATCGTGCGATTATCTTCTATCATATTGAGTTAATTTTACGTGGAATACTTACAGCTTGCGGCCTCTGCCCTTTTAAAAATGACAGGTCGTCAGCCAATCCCTCCCAGACGAATTCCCGCGATCAGAGCCAGAATGCAAAGGAAGCAGTAGACATATTTACCCAGAGGAACGAACCAGGGACCGATCTTTCGCTTGGACCCCATTGATACCTGTTCCATGACGAAGTCCCTGCCGCAGAACCAGAAGAACATGAGGGCAGCCAGGAAAGCACCCGTGGGACAGATATAGTTGCTGACGAAATCCATCCAGTCAGAGACAATGCCCTGAATGGCGATCGCGACAACGGCACCGATTACCCCGATGGTGATAACAGCCGGAAGCCTCTTGAAGCGGAACTTCTCCTGCAGGGTTGCTACCGGAGCCTCATAGAGGTTGATCAGAGAACTGATCCCGGCGAAGAGAACACAGGTGAAGAAAACCATGCAGATGATTCTTCCGCCCGGCATTCCGTTGAATACATTGACCAGCCAGATGAACATGAGACCGGGGCCGCCTTTGGACAGGTCTGCACCGCCGGCAGCCATAGAAGGAATGATAACGCAGGCGGCCAAAAGAGCAGCCAGGGTATCAAAGGCGGCGACAATCCGCCCGGAGGAGACCACATCTTCCTTCTTGGAAAGGTACGAGCCGTAGATTACGGTTCCATTTCCCGCAACAGACAGGGAGAAGAAAGCCTGACCGAAGGCAAAGATCCAGAGCAGAGGATCTGTCAGTCTCTTGGGATCAATGGTAAAAATGTAGTGATAACCGGAGATTGCTCCCGGCAAGGTCGCAATATAGATGCCAAGTCCCACAAACATGAAAAAGAGGGCAGGCATCATGAACTTATTGGCTTTCTCAATACCGCCGGCAACCCCCAGGGCCATAATCAGGAAGTTGAAAATCAGGGCAATCACAAGCCATACGTTGTTGCCCATGGTAACAGCTGTTCCCCCAAAGAGGCCGCCGATCTGATCCATATCCTGCCCCAGAGAGGACAGATGTCCGCTGTAGGCCAGGAAGAAGTACTTGATAATCCAGCCGACAACGCAGGAGTAGCCGATGGCAAGGGCCAGAGATCCCAGAACCGGAATCAGGCCGATGGCCTCTCCGATTGCCCGCTTGCCAAAGCGCCTCTCGGTCGCCATGCCGAAGGCCCCCATGGGGCCGGCTGCGGCAGAGCGGCCCAGAGCCATCTCTCCGATCACACCGGTCTGACTGACCAGAAATACACAGATAAAATAGGGAATCAAAAATGTCATCCCGCCCCAGATGGAAACCATAATCGGAAATCTCCAGATATTTCCCATGCCGACGGCGGAACCGATACAGGCCATGATGAATCCTGCCTTGGAAGAGAACCCGTCACGACTCGCTCCTGAATCACTCATATGCTTACCCCCTTGTCGCGGCCCCTCTCTCCTCTTTGCCTCCCCCAGGCAAGGAGGAGAAGCCGCAGGTTATCTTATTTATCGCAAAGTTCTTCCCTGCTGGGCTCATAGGGCTCAAGCCAGGCGTGGAAATGACGCATGGGAAGGGTTCTTCCGAAAGTAATCTTCAGATTTGGAATCGTGTCACGATCCTTATAGAGCTGTGCCGCAGCGGCAATGATGTAATCCATGTGCTGCTTGGAGTACTGGCTTCTGTTGATAGCCAGGCGAACCACATTGCAGACCTCAGCCTTCTGCTCCGGAGTCTTCAGATCATACTCCATGGAGAAGTCCCCCAACTCAGAGCAGCGGATACCATAGCGATGGATCATTTCAAGAGAGAGCGCCTGTCCTGCGAAGCTCTCATGGTCTCTCTTATAACCGAAGAACTTGTCGACATCAATGTAGACCCCATGTCCGCCGGCGGGAAGAACCACCGGTACGCCTGCCTGATGCAGTCCCTGAGCCAGGTACTCGCACTGCCTTACACGCTCATCCTGGTACTCAAATCTCTGCTCCTCATAGAGGCCGACGCAGAGAGCCATGATGTCATGTCCGGACATTCCGCCATAGGAATCATTGCCGTAAGCGGAAATCTGACGAACCTTGAGCAGGTGTCCGATATCTACCTTGACACTTCCATCCTCGTTGAATTCAGAGAAGTTCTTCCAGAAGTAACCCTTGTCGCGGAAGGCCAGAAGACCGCCCATGTTGGCGTGTCCGTTCTTCTTCAGAGATGCGGATACTACATCGAAGTAAGAGAACATCTCCTTGGCGATCTCAGCGATCGACTTGTCCGCATAGCCCTCCTCATTCATCTTGATGAAGTAGCAGTTCTCAGCCCAACGGGCCCCATCCATAACAAAGGGGATGCCGTGCTTGTGAGCAATTGCGGAGACAGCTCTCATATTGGCCATAGAGACGGGCTGGCCACAGACGGAGTTATTGGTTACCGTCGTGTAAATGAGGGGAACATTTTCAATGCCGACAGAATCCAGAAGCTGATTGAGCTTGTCAATATCCATATCGCCCTTGAAGGGATTCTTCTCATACTTGCCGCCCTCGGGAATCTCAAAGAGAAGCTCCTTGTGGAAGAGATTGCGGGGCACGCTTCCCATCTGCTTGATGTTTCCCTCCGTGGTGTCAAAATGCGCATTGGACGGAATTGTGAAGACCTTGCCAGGATAGCGCTTAGCCAAAAGGGGCTTGATGACATCAAAGAGCAGAGCCTCAGCACAGCGTCCCTGAGGAACAATGAAGGTGTTGGGTCTCTCCAGCTGATAGGATCCGCCGTTGATGAAGCCGCCCTCGGTATCAACCAGATAGAGCTCATCCATCATCTTCTCCACATCGTCCTTGTCAACGCCGCTGCGGAGCAGGTCAATGGCCCTCTTTTGCTGATCTCCTCTCTCCCAGACATCGCGGAAGGCATCCAGCAGAACATAGTAGCCCTTGTTTCTTCCGTAGGACTCATCGCCCAGGAACATAGCCCCCCACTGGGCATCGGTCATAGATGTTGTGCCGGAATCAGACAGGCAATCCACATAGAGCATCCCGGCCGGGAAAGCAAACTCATTGTAATGGGTGGCCTTCAGAGCCCGTAATCGCTGCTCTGCCGTTACGGTTGGCAGGTTGCGGACGACGTGTGTAAAAGACTTTGGCGCTTCAACATTCAAAGGATATTCCATAATTATACCTCCTGTAAATGCAGTAGAATAGGCCTTTTCATATTCTACTGTCAAAATAGCTCAGATACCCCGGTCATCGACTCCCCTTTGGTCGAACCGACTGGCGGACGGTATAGGTTCCCTCTATCTGCCTGATCCCTCCCTTCTGCAATCATCTACGTGTTTTCTTTCAAAGGCCTTATTGACTTTATGAGATTATTTTATCACTGTCGGCAGTTTTTTCAATTCGTATCGTTAGATTTATGTACTATATACGATATTTTCTCTTTATTTTTGGCTATTTTGACGGTCTATTTGCTTGAAAAATTTGAGCATGAGAATATTTTTGCATTATCCGGGAGATTTTGTTATGGTGGATAGACAAGAAAGGCGGCGATACCATGAAAGAAAACAAGCTTGATCAATATCGACAGTTAGTCTCCTTCCTGGGACAGGTTCTTGGCCCCGACTATGAAGTTGTTCTCTCCGACCTCCATTCTATCCTGGCCATCAGCAACGGTCAGGTGAGCGGGCGCTCGGTCGGTGGTCCCTTAAGCGACGTCGCCCTCAGGATCCTTAAGACCAATCGACAGTCGAAAGATTCCTGCACTCTCAATTACCAGGGGCGGGGGATCAACGGAAAGCTCCTTCGCTGCTCCACCTTCTTTCTGAAGGCGCCTGGCGGACGCCTGGAGGGACTCTTATGCATCAACTTTGACGACTCCCGCTACCATGAGCTCGCCCAAAGCGTCTTTTCCCTCTGCCATCCGGATGCCTATCTCCAGCAGAATGTCCAGATCAGCCAGGTCTCCCAGTCCGGCTCGGAGACCTTCTACTCTGACCTCTCCACTCTCATCGACGACATGTTCGCAAGAGTCACCTGCTCCTCAGACCTGCCGGACCATCGCCTGCCTTACCGGGACAAGCTCAATATTGTCTCTTCCCTCTACCAGAACGGGGTTTTCTCCGTCAAGGGAACCATTCCGGAGGTCTCTGCCCGTCTCGGAGTATCCTCCGCAACCCTCTACCGCTATATCAGCAAAGTCAAGAAAGAGGCAGACCCTGCCATACCATAAGGGAAAATGCCGTCATGAAAACATCGTGGCAAAAGGGTCTTCCATCTTACTTATTTCTTCCTGCGAAAGCGATCCAGGAAGGAGCCTGCTGACATGGATTTTGCATTCGGATCCGCTGCGCATACGTAATCATAGAGATTATTCTCCTCGCCATCCCGGATTCGCTTCATCACTCTTTGCACCGGCCAGAATATGCTCGTTCCAATCTGTACCTGAATATTTAATTCGCCCTGCGGATCACTGTCATCCGTCTTCCAGCTTCCATGATAGGTCCGGTTCATGGTCTCGCCCACATAGCTTCCAATCGCGAAAATAATGGAACCGCTGTTCCCCTCGAACAGCCGGGGATTTTCCTGGATCCAGCGCTCGATCTCCCGGATCGATTCCAGAGAGTAATCCGCCCTGTATCCTGTTTTACTGAGATTTCCCGCCGCCCACTCACTGGCCGTGTGAATATCTTCCATCAGCGTGTGTTTCTGCGCCATATCATACTCCTTCCTGTGTTATAAATTGTATCATTGCCATCATAGAGCTCCATTGAGCTGACAGGCCCTTATTTCGTCCCCTCCTGTTTTGGGAAAAGGATATCCGCAACTCCCTCATAGGCCTTGCCCCAATTGGCATTGGGCTTGATCTGATAGAGGAACTTATCCATCATGTGAAACTTCCCCTGCTTTACCGCGGTCAGGCTCTGCCAGGCAGGATCCGATGAAAGGGTCTTGTCAACCGCCTGCTTGGCCTTATCCGTATCTGCCCCCATCGTCGTGGCAAAGATATCGTCCGGATTCGACGCGACGACCGCCTCCATAGAAAAATCACCCTTGATCGAGGAATCCGTGTCAGCCACATTTTCCGCGCCCAGGTCCTTAAGGATCTCACCCAGGACGATCTCATTACTCCCCATGACCTTAATGGCGCCGGAGCTGGCCACGCGAATGACAAGAACTCTCGGATGCGATCCGTCCGCCCGTTTCTTGACCTGAGCGATCTGCTCCTGTACCTTGATCCCATTCTGCTCATACAGATCCGTCCTGCCCGTGATATCCGTCATGATTTTCAGCATGGACAGGTAATCGTCGAAGGAATCCACCTTGAAGAAGGCAGCCGGGATGCCTGCCTGTTTCAATTGATCATAGAGCCCCGTCTGAGCGTCAAATTTGGATGACCCTATGATAAAGTCAGGCTTTTCAGAGATCAGCTGTTCTAAATTGGGATGATACTGGTCCCCCAGATTTACAACATCATTTCCCAATTTGAGATTGGGATTGGTCCAGGAATCCTTAACTGTCGCTGATACCGTACCGCCGGCAGACTGCCAGACATCCACGAAAGATCCCATAAGAACTGCCACCTTTTTCGGATTCTTAACAGTGATCTCATGACCGAGAGAATCCTGAAACGTCACCTCCCTGTCCTGTTTTGCCGCCTCCTGATTGACAGCCTGCTGTCCTGCCGGCTTGCCACAGCCTGCCAAGAGAATGGCGGACATTGCCAGGGCCAGGAGCACTCTCATCTTTTTCACTTTCTCTCTCCTCTTCTAATCTGCGTCGGGAATTTTATCCTGATATGTATCTTAGCACAGGCCCTTCTTTCCGAATACCGCTGATTCCCCTGCCGTCTCCCCTCTTGCTGCCTGTTTTCCCTCAGTTTTTCCCATTCTTTCGGCGAAAGCTATCTCCTCTCTTCGGATGCTTCGCAGAAAATCATTCCCCCAAAATCTCTGCCACACGTCGACGCAGAACAGGGACCACTTCCTTCATGAACCAGGGGTTCTTTCCCTGCCAGCGGAAATTCAGTGGAGATGGATGCACAATTGGGAAATACTTGGGCAGGTACTCCTGATATGCCCGCACCGTCTCGGTCAGGTTGCGCTTGGCATCCTTACCCAGATAATAATCCATCGCGTATTTGCCGATGATGATGGTCAGCTGTATCTGATCCATATAGGCAAGGATCTCCTGGTGGTACTCCTGAGCTATGAACTTGCGCGGGGGCTTATCTCCGCTTCCGGAGGCGGATTTCCCCGGGAAATAGAAGTCCATGGGCATAATGGCGATCCTCTCGGAGTAGAAGGTATCTCTGTCGATTCCCATCCAATCCATCAGCTTCTCCCCTGACTTATCGTTGAAGGGAATCAGAGACTCTTCCACCTTCTTGCCGGGCGCCTGTCCGATGATGAGAATTCTCGCCTCCTTGTGCAGCTGATAGACCGGTGGGATATCTCGCCTGGTATATTCCGCGTTGCGGGGATCTTCTTCCAGACGTCTGGTCAATTCATCAACACTCTTCATTCCTTGCCTTCTCCTTCTGTTCACTCATCATTGCTCTTCACAAGGGTTATTTTGTATATGTTATATCATCTTTAAAAACATTTTTGATGTAACTACAACAGATCTCACCTTAATCAGGAACATTCTTTGCATATGGCCGTCTGCTCACAAGTCCTCAATGATGTCGCAAATGTTGTTCATCACAGAACAGAGCAGATCATAACTTTCTCCTCTCGCATATGTACACGCTGATAAAGTGCACTGGTTCCTGTAAGTGGATATCGCCAACTGAAAATACGGCACCGGTTTTGCTGCTGCGCCAATGAAAACATCCGAAACAGAATTCCCCCGGAACACCAGACGTCTCTCATCAATTTTCCCTAAATTTGTATACGAAATCAAAGGAACAGAGATTTTTGAGGAAAGCACTTTTCCCAAAACCGAGAGAGGGAGCATACGATATAAAATATGCAGTAAAATCGGTTCTTTCAGACAGAGACTGCTCTTTTTCTGTGTGCGCATCTGCGCAGAAATTTTATTGCAGATGTTTTCAAAAGTATTCTTCCCATTCAAATGAATCTGACAGTAATAGTTTCCCGTCAAATTGCAGATCGAGCTGTTTGCATTTGTATTAAATCTACGAAGATCGACCGGGCAGGGGATGGTCATATCATTCCATCCGAACATATTGTGTAATGTCAGAATATATGCCGCAAGCAAAATATCATTTACACTGGGACGGTATTCTATTGCACAGGAGCGATATCGCTCCAATTTTGACAGGCTCATTCTTCTTACGATCAGTCTAGGCCTTTGACCACTTTCATTTAACGGCAAATGCCGTTCCACATCTGCATGTTCTGCCTGCGCCCTTGCAAACAGAATTTTTACTTTTTGCATGATCGTAAATCGATCTGTCACCTGAGCAAAACTTCTATCTGTATTTATCTGCATTTGTATTTTTGTCGGACAGCACGAGTATAATTCAGCCAAAAGATACAGCAACTGTTCAAATCCTCTTCCGTCACAAAGCAAATGACTTGCAATGACGCAAAGAGAATCCCTTTCTTCCCCGCATATCCAATAAATTTTCAACGGCACATCAATCCCAATCTCAAGTGAAGATAATAATGAATCATTTTCAATCCTCGAAAAATCTTTCCCGGCGCTTATACTTGTCAGGATTTCTTGACAGGGAATTTTGGAATATGGGTCAGGGCCACGCCACACCCCCATTTTCATATCATACCTGCACCGTAAAATCGGATATGACGAGACCAGTGCTTCTATCGCATCCCTTAATCTTTTCCCCTCCAGTTTTTCATGAAAACGAATACATCCTCTGACAACAGGTTTCTGAACAAAACCATAAAAAAATTGCATAAAGTCAAACGGCTGCCCTTTTAATTTCATAAGAAATATGTGTTCCCGTAAAATGTTATACATTGATAAACTTCACATCTTAGTTTAAACCGAAAAGATGTATACCGCTACTTCTTTTAAAGGCAGACAGACAGTGATTATACTGCAGAATTTTGAAGTTCGAATTCAATGTGCTGTCAACAGTATTTGAATTACAGATCATTAAGATCTTTTTGTCTACCATTTTGTGCATCAGACGCTCTCTTTCTTTCGGCGCTGTATTGAATTTCCTTCCCGATCCGATTACAATATTTTTGTAAGACTTGTTAAAGATTTAACAAGAAAATTTTTTCACTGTCAGGTTAGAAGAAAGTGGGGAACAAAAAATGCAGAGATTTACTTTACCAAGAGACTTGTATCATGGTCCGGATGCCTTAGAGGCGCTGAAGACCCTGGGCGGCAAGAAAGCCATCCTCTGTGTCGGCGGCGGTTCCATGAAGAGGGCCGGTTTCCTGGACAAGGCCATCTCCTATCTCAAGGAGGGCGGCATGGAAGTAGAGCTCATCGAGGGTATCGAATCTGACCCCTCCGTTGAGACCGTTATGAAGGGCGCTCAGAAGATGTCTGAGTTTGAGCCCGACTGGATCGTTGCCATGGGCGGCGGCTCTCCCATCGACGCGGCCAAGGCCATGTGGATCAAGTACGAGTATCCCGATACGACCTTTGAGGATATGTGCAAGGTCTTCGGTCTTCCCAAGCTGCGCACCAAGGCTAAGTTTTGCGCCATTTCCTCTACCTCCGGCACCGGTACCGAGGTAACCGCCTTCTCTATCATTACCGACTACGAGAAGGGAATCAAATATCCCCTCGCCGATTTCGAGATCACACCCGATGTCGCCATCGTTGATCCCGCTCTGGTTGCTTCCATGCCTCAGAAGCTGATCGCTCATACCGGAATGGATGCAATCACCCATGCCATTGAGGCCTATGTCTCTACCGCCAACAGCTATTTCACCGATCCTCTGGCTCTGGTTTCCGCCAATACCATCAAGGAATCTCTGGTAGCTTCCTACAATGGCGATCAGGATGCCCGTGCTAAGATGCACGACGCCCAGTGCATGGCCGGCATGTCCTTCTCCAATGCCCTCCTTGGCATTGTTCACTCCATGGCGCACAAGACCGGAGCTGTTTTCGCGGACTACGGCGCTCACATCATCCACGGGGCGGCCAACGCTATGTACCTGCCCAAGGTCATCGCTTTTAACGCCAAGGACGAGACCGCCAAGAAGCGCTACGGCCAGATCTGCGACTTCATCGGAGTCAGCGGTGCCAGCGATGACGAGAAGATCGCCAATCTCATTGCCCTTCTTCGCAAGATGAACGATGAGCTTAACATCCCTCACTGCATCAAGAACTACGGCGCGGACTCCTATCCCACCGAGCAGGGCTTTGTCCCGGAGAAGGTCTTCCTTGAGAGACTTCCCGAGATCGCCAAAAACGCCATTGCCGATGCCTGCACCGGCTCCAATCCTCGTATTCCAAGTCAGGAGGAGATGGAGAAGCTGCTTAAGGCTTGCTACTATGACAGAGAAGTGGATTTCTAAATTTATTTCTGCTTTCCGGAAGATTCAGGCACACGCGAGAGACAAACTCTCGCGTGTGCTTTTTCGTTATATAAAAGACCTCCCTGCCGGAACAATTTATGTTCAGCAAGGAGGCTTCAAATCGGATTGATGACAATCGCATGCTCTTTGACAATCAAATACTCACAGAGCGTCCCCTGTCAGATTTTTACATGATTCACATCAGCTGCAGAGCCTTATAATGGCCTCTGCATAGACCTTGGCGGCAATCATAATGTTGTCAATATCGAAGAACTCATCGGCTCCATGCATGCGGGTATCCCGACCGGGGAGAACCGCGCCAAAGGCGACGCCGTTATCCACATCGTGCACATAGGTCCCGCCGCCGATGGCCAGGCACTGCCCCTTCAGCCCGGTAACGTCTTCATAGGCGGACAGCAGGGTGCGGATGAAGTCACTGTCCGCGGAGACTGCATGAGGAGGAACCATCCCGTCAGATACAAAGGCGAAACCGGCCTCCTCCAGCTTCTTCTGAGCGATCTTCTCACAGTTCTCCTCATTGGAAGAGAGAGGCGTTCTGGCGTCGAACTTAAAATAGAGCCTCTTCTCATCACACCGAAAGAGATCCAGCGTTGCGGTCAGGGGACCGGACTCGGCGTCCTCATTGGCGATGCCCAGGGCAGAACCGTCCGTCACGCCGTAGGGGAAGAGTTCCGGAATCTTCCGATAGAGCGCTGTACTCTGGCACTCTGCCAGAGGAAGACGATTGATCAGAAGAACTGCTGCCAGCCCGGCATTGCGTCCTGTCTGCGGTGTGGAGGCATGGGCGGATTCCCCGATAATCGTCAGCTCCCTGTCACCGGTCTGATGGATCTCAACTCCGCACTCTTCTTGAATCTGGGCAACAGCCGTCCTGACGACGGGCATATCGAGTTCCAGTCCCTCGAAGGCGACAACCGCCTTCTGCGGAACTGCATTGATGGCGATTCCGGCATCCAGCCTGGTCACTCTGGGCTTCACCTGGGCAGAAGCCGCATCCAGTTCCCTGGTAAAGGCGGCCTTGAACTGCCCCAGCTCCACATTGATGATGGGAAAATCCGCGTCAGGGGAGAAGGTCATAGGAGCCGGTTTCTGACTGGCATAATAATGTTCGATGTCTTTCGTCCCGGTCTCCTCCTGAGAACCCACGATCAGACGGACATTTTTAGTCAGAGGCGTCTTCGTCTCCCGGATCGCCCGCATCGCGTAGGCGGCGCAGAGCATCGGCCCCTTGTCATCACTGGTGCCGCGGCCCCAGAGTTTACCATCCTTCTCGATAATCGTGAAGGGATCCGTCACCGTCCAGCCCTCACCGGCAGGGACAACATCGGAGTGAGCCAACATGTCTAGATTGGCAGGCAGGCTGGGATCGAAGTCCGCGTAACCGATATAGTTCTCCATATTATGGGTGGCAAAGCCATAGCCTGCAAAGAGCTCCAGCGCCTTGTTCAGGGCCTTGCAGGGTTCTTCTCCAAAGGGCATCCCCTCTTTCGGGGAAGACTCCACAGATGGAATCCGGCACAGGCTTTTAATATCGTCCAGTAAGTCCTGCTGATGGGCATCCAGCCACTCGTTGATTTTCTGATTCATATTTCTTCCTTTCTCAACTGTTGCAGGAGCATATCTGCCCTTGAGAGACCGATACGTCCCCTTTTGATTCCTGCAATCCCAAACAGAGATCCCATTGCGCTTTCACCGGATCCGCTTTCCCTGTTCTGCTCTCCCGCAGACTCAGGTCTTACTCTTTGGAACCGATCCCAAAAGATAATCAATAAACTGCTGGGCCGTTCTGCCGGAGAATCCCCCATGACTGAGTTCCCATACATTGGCTCTGGCGCGAAGTTCCTCCTGGCTGATGGTCAGTTCCGGATAACGGGCCGCAAGGGTCTCTACAATGTGGATGAATTCCTTCGGCGAGGGCTTGAAGTAGCCAATCTGCAGACCGAAGCGGGCTGACAGGGACAGCTTCTCCTGAACGGTATCATTCTTGTGGACATCGTCATCCTCGTGATCCGTCTTGTCCCTCCAGGTCTCGCGAACCAGATGCTTGCGGTTGGAGGTGGCGTAGATCAGGACATTCTCCGGCTTGGGCTCCAGACCACCTTCAATAATCGCCTTCAGATACTTGTACTCCAGCTCACTCTCCTCGAAAGAGAGGTCGTCCATGTAGATGACGAAGCGGTAGTTGCGGTTCTTGATCTGATTGATAATCTTGGCCAGGTACTGAAACTGGTGCTTATAAATCTCGATGATGCGAAGCCCCTGACTGTAGTAGGCATTCAAAATTGCCTTGACTGAGGTGGACTTACCTGTACCGGCGTCGCCGTAGAGGAGAACATTGTTGGCCTTGCGGCCCGCAACGAATGCCTGCGTATTATCGACCAGTTCCTTCTTCTGCATTTCATAGCCGACAATATCCTCCAGATGAATATCCAGGGTATTGGTAATTGGAACCAGAAGCTCGGTCTCCGGATCCTCTGAGACACGGAAGGCTTTATTAAGGCCCAGCATACCCACACCATAACGGCCATAGAAGGAAGTGACTACCTGATAGAGTTCCCGGTCCGTAGCAGCTGCGTCGAAAGCGGCAGACAGCTCCTGTACCTTGTCAGAGACATTCTTGTTGTAGATCTGCGCCTTTTTCTCGACAGCGTGAAAATTTGTCAGAATAGAGAAGACAGAAATTCCCAGCTTCCTCTCAAGGGGAGCGAAGTCGTAATCAAAGAGCTGTTTGAAAATATGCAGGTCATTTTCCACAAGGGTGTTGACTGAGCCATCCATAGCCCCCTCTTTCTCCGCGACAAGGGTGAATGGGGTCTCCGTCATGGCCAGCAGATAGGCCAGATAGTTCTGCCAGAGGTTCTGATTAAAGCCGTAAACCGTGGCCAGATCCAAGAGGCGATGCACCTGCTCTAAGATCTCCTGCGAAGCCTCCTCGTCAGAAAGCTTTCCCTGATCCAATCTGCGCATGGCATCCGCGATTCGGAAGAGAATGGAATCTCTGGAAATCGATCGGTAAATGATCAGTTTGCTCGTCAGTTGATACATGTTCACCTCCAAAGCTTCTAAAAATCGCCCCTATTATAGCACAAGTCCCCTCCAGCCCGGCTGGAAAGAGACTTGCTGACCTATCATGACCTATCGTGACGCCGAGCGCATTTTATCGAGCACATTTTATGGAATAAAACATCCGTATTTGAAACAAACCTCGTGATTCCATGATTTAAATCTTCTGCTCCGGAAAAGGGGGACAAGATCTTAAAAAGTAAGCTTCAAAAGCCTGCTCCTCTCCTGCCTCTCTATATCCTTGATCCCCCGACCAGACTTTCCCTCTTAAAATGAACCAGTAACTGCAAGGCCGCAAAGAGCATCAGAGTCTGCACCGGCAGCATCACCAGCTGTTTTAGAATCCTGCTGGTGACGACAGCGACAAAGCCCCTGCCGTAGAGCATAGAGAGAAAGATCCCGTTCAATAGAATATTGGCGATGATCATGCGGAGAAATTCACAGAAAAAGCAGCGGATCAGGCTTGGCTTATGCCCATAGAGGGTGAGTCCCGCGATCACTCCGCCCACGGCCGCCGTCAGGGTAAAACCTGGAAAATAAGGTCCTGTCGGCTTGATTAGATAGCCGCCCAGGTCAGAGAGGGCTCCCACCAGCCCCCCGACAAAAGGGCCAAAGAGAGCACCCGCCATGGCATTGGCCAGGAAGCTGAAGCGAATCTCGATCAGCTGGGTAATGGGAATCTTAAAGAAACCCAGGACAATGGAAATGGCCACCAGCATGGCGGCCGTGGTCAGAACACGGATATCCCTCAATTTAGACATAAAAAGACCTCCTTCGCAGTATTCCTGAACCGCACCGGAGGCAGACAATCTTCTTCACTTCGGAGCAGCAGCGGGATGCGAAACCATGACCGCGAGGATCCCCTCTTCGTCCCACTGACAACTCCCTGTTCAGGAGGCACTTAACGCCGTGGTTTCTACTCTGCAACTAACAATTTGACAGAGACATCATAACAGGCAGACGGGTCTCTGACAAGAGCTCAGACCATACATCTCCCTCACCAGGCTACGCGCCGCCCGCCAGGCACACCAATCCACTTAGCATCCATCGCCAGTCAAATCACCCATCCGCCGGAGAAAGCACCGCCAATCGCGGCCTGCTGGCAGCCACAAACAGACCGCATCCGCTGGCGTCTCCTGTCATCCAAAGACAGCCGGCATACCGAATCCGATTCTTTCAATCAGAGGCTCTTATCCATTGAGACCATGGGATGATCCCCTCTTTCACCTGCCTGTGATCCGCAATCATCTTCTCCATCCAGACCATGTCATACCAGCGGCCGAACTTATGGCCACACTTGTGAAAACGCCCCACCATCCGATAGCCCAGGTGTTTGTGGAAGTCCACGCTGTTCATGGTCAGATAGGGATCTTCCCCGACCGGATAGGCGATGCAGGCGTTGGCATTGGTTACCCCCATGGCGGCCAGATCTCTCTCCAGCCTCTCATAGATGGCCCTGCCCAGTCCCTGACCACATGCCGCCTGATCCAGGTAGATCGACATTTCTACAGAGTGATCATAGGCCTCCCGATGAATGAAGGCAGAGGCATAGGCATAGCCCAGGATCTCCCCGGAGCTCTCCGCAACATAATATGGATAGCGGTCCATAATCGCACGGATTCGATCACAAAAATCAGCAGGAGTCGGCAGCACCAGCTCAAAACTGATCGCTGTCTTCTCCACATAGGGACGGTAAATCTCAAGCAGACGCGGCGCATCCGCAGGGGTCGCCGGGCGAAGTTCAATCGAATGATTCAGATTCACAGACACACATCCACCTCCCGCATTGCGTCCGTCACGGCAGTCGCTCTCTCAGACAAATGCCCGCTTCATGCTTTCATAGTGCAGGAACCTCCCCTGTGAGGCGAAGCCCCGGATCTGTTCATAAGTGGCCAGAAGGAAACCATCGGTCTCCTCTTCCTGCAGATGAACCTCAGACGCGTCAAAATCCAGAACAAACTTGTAGACGTCTACAAAGTAATTGTTGGCCTCATGAGGATCCTCCCTGTGATAATCAAAGAGAAAGCCCCCCTCGGCCCCCCGCACATCAATGCCGGTCTCTTCCAGGAGTTCTCTTTGCACTGCTTCAAGACTGGTCTCGCCCGCCATCACACCGCCGCCTGGGATCTCCCAGTCGCCGGGCGCCCAGGCCTTATCCCTGGCTCGCTTGGTGATCAGATAGCGGCCTGCCCTGTTCTGAAGAATTCCGAGCACTGTCAGATGATAGTCACCCTCAGCCATGGTCCAGTCATTTCTCTTCATGACCCGTCCGGTCAGCTTCTTGTCTCTGTCGTAGACGTCCCAGTATTCCTCTTTCTCTGCCATAAATACTCCTTTTCCTGTCATACCGCGCCTTACTCCTACAGGGTCCACATAACCACAAACCACAGAACCAGCATTCCAAGAGCAATGGCATACATGGCGACCATGTCCCAGTATTCTCTTCTTGTTCGCGTCTTCTTATCCCGATTGCCGCCGAAGCGACCGATCAGAGCAAAGAGAATCGCTGAAAGAAGCGTCGCAATTTTCATATCGCTTTTCCTTTCCTGTTTGCGCCCAAAACATTCGCGCCGCAGCATCGCCTCCGAATTCCCATATCACTACTATACGATCCTGCACAGGCGTCTTGCTTCCTCATTCTGCCGACTTCCCATTCCCTGCACAGCAAATACTCACACCGCAAGCATTCCCTAATGCCGCATGGTCCGCATCCAATCCCCGTGCAGGTAACGCAGGCCGAACATGGTCACCCGCACTCCCCAGTCGATCAACATGGCAATCCACACGCCGATGATTCCCATCCCAAGCCCCACACCCAGAAGATAGGAGAAAATGATTCGGAAGGTGAACATAGATGCGATCGACACCACCATCGTATAACGGACGTCATTGGCCGCCCGAAGGAAATTGGGGAAGGTAAAGGACATGGGCCAGAGAGCCATGGCAAAGCCCGTATGAATCACGACCAGAATCCAGGCCAGGTGTCTGGTTTCTTCCGTCAGCCCATAGAGGGATAGAAGGAAGGGCAGGGTCATCAGAAGAAGGACGTCCCAGAGGCCATTTGCCAGATAGGTAATCTTCATCAGCTTCTTCAGATAGTATCTGACCTGTCCCACATCTCCTGCACCCACACACTGTCCGATGACCGTGATCATAGCTACATTCATAGCCTTGGCCAGCATGATAGAGACTGCATCCAGGTTGTTGGCGACCCCGTTGGCCGCAATCTGACTGGTTCCAAAGACCGCGACAATGGCAATCACAAGAACACGGCCCAGCTCGAAGACGCCGTTCTCCACCCCATTGGGAATCCCGATATAGAGGATGCGGCGGATGGTCTTCACATGAACCCTGAACCTCTCTCTGACAAAATGCACCTGGCGCTTCTGGTCTCTGAGCAGCATGCCCAGCATCAGGCAGGCCACGGCTCTTGAGAGCAATGACGGAACGGCCACACCGGCCACCCCCATGTGAAGAATGAAGACCCCGATGGCATTGCCCCCGATATTGATGATATTCATGACAAGAGAACTCACCAGAGTCACCCGGGAGTTCCCCATGGAGCGAAAGAGGGCCGCATTGCCCTCATACATGGCCAAAAAGGGATAGGAGAAGGCGGAAATCAGAAAATAGCTGCTGGCATTGGCCATGACGTCCGCATCGATCCTCCCGAAGAGCAGGCGCAGGATGGGCCCGTGCAAAAACAGAACGAAAGTCATGATAAAAAGGCCTGCGGTCAGAACCGTAATCAGGAGCTGATTGGCCGCCTGACAGGCCTGATCCTCCCGTCTGGCCCCCAGGTATTGAGATACGACAACCGCGCCTCCCGTGGCCAGAGCCGTCATGACAGAGATGATAAGCTGATTGACCATGTCAACCAGAGAGACTCCTGAGACCGCCGCCTCTCCCAGAGAAGAGACCATCATGGTGTCGGCCATTCCCACGGTAATGGTCAGAGCTGTCTCTAAGACCAGGGGCCAGATCAAGCGGAAGAGATATTGATTTGTGAAGAGCTTATTTGACCCGACAGGGCCGATTGGATTCGACACGATCTTCTCCTCTCCTTCGTTGACTGTAAGTCCCTGATTCCTCCTGACCTCAGATTCGCTCCTCTCCTTCGCAGGATTCCAGGAATCTCCAAAATTGACTCCTGTTCAGATATGCTTCCACTTCAAAAGTCTCCTCCCGTAAATTGGCCGCCAGCTGTTTCCGGAAACGATTCCTCTTCAGAACCCCCTCCCCTCTCCTCCGGAGGGTTCCCTTCCATCTCTGAAGGTCAGCATCATCTCATTGGTCAGGGACAAATGATCCGGCTGTCCCTCGATCTGCCCTCTTTCAAACCAGGCCGCTTCACTCAGTTCCTCCTCATCCATCCGGATGGCGTCATCTCCGTCCAGATCGCAGTAGAAACCGGCCAGAAGGTCATCTGCAATACCCCAGGGCTGGGATTTATAGTAGCGGATATTCTTAACCGTAAGTCCGGTCTCCTCCATAACCTCCCGTCGAACCGTATCCTCGAAGGTCTCACCGATCTCCACAAAACCGGCTACCAGCGCATAATAGCCGATCCCCCGATTCCGATACTTTGTCATCAGGATCCTGTCCCCATTTGTGACAGCCACGATAACCGCGGGCATAATCTTTGGGTAAACAGGATTACCGCAGTTAGGGCAGATCATCACCCTCTCTCTGCTTCCCATCTCCATACGGCTTCCGCAATGACCGCAGAAACGGTTATGATCATACCAGCGTGCCAGCTGATAAGCTGTCACAGCGGCGAAATACTGGTGTTTCTCTCCTCTGCCCTCCGCCCGGATCCGGTGAAGCCGCTCGTAATGATATCCATCTAAATGAAGAAAGTCATCCTGTGTCCCCTTCCCGCCGTCTGTCATTATATCCTGATCGATCTGTGTCTCCGGGAGAATCCGATCATCTTCATACAGGCGCCGTCTGGGACAGGCCAGGTAGTGATCCAGGCCATCCAGGCTGAAAAGGCGAATAAAGTCCGTCTCCGGACCAAAGTCTCTGCGCCGGGGCAGAAGAATCCGGCGGGAAGTCCCTTCCCCATCGACCGCCTCCTGCGCGAGAAGCAGCTTGTCTTCCTTAAAACAATAGATGGGACTGTCGGGGGCGGGACTGGTTCCCTGTATAAAAGTATTGTCAAATCGATGGGGAGCGATGTCCTGAATCATAATTGTTCAACCTCAGATCTATTCATTTCCTCACATCATCCCAAAGAGCACAATTATCGTGTATTATACCACAAGAAAGGAGACCCCTATGCAGACCAATCTCATCTTCGATATGGACGGCACCCTCTGGGACTCTGCTGCCAACGTCGCCAGATCCTGGACCCATATCATCGCCAGACACCCCAATCCCGATCGGACCATGACCTCGACAGAGGATATCAAATCTGTCATGGGCCACACCATGGAAGAGATTAACGACCTTCTCTTTCCAAAAACAGACGCATCCCTGCGCAGACAGATCATGACAGAGTGCGCCGCCTATGAAAACGCCTATTTGGCCAGACATGGCGGAAAGCTCTACCCGCATCTGGAGGAAACCCTTCAGGAATTACGCCTGGACGGTCACCGTCTCTTTATTGTCAGCAACTGTCAGTCCGGCTATATTGAAGCCTTTCTTACCTATTACGGCTTCGGCAAATACTTTGAGGATTTTGACTGCTTTGGCAATACCGGTTACGACAAAGATGTAACGATGCGCCTTCTGGCGGACCGCAACGGCCTGGGCAATGACTTCTACTACATCGGCGACATCCAGGAGGACTACAATTCTACCGTCAGGGCGGGAGGCCGGTTCATCCATGCGGCCTACGGCTTTGGAAAGGTGGACGCTGATGTTCCGGGCATCCAGGCGATCTGCCAACTACCGGCGCTCCTGCGGCAGATCTAGCCCGCAGATTCCTCAGCCCACCAATTCTCCCCCGCAGATGGTCATCTTGACTCTGCCGGTCACCTTCCAGCCGATGAAGGGCGAATTCCTGGCCTTGGAGCGAAAATTATCCGTAATCTCCCACGTTTCATCCGGATCCAGGACAACTAGATCTGCCGGCTTTCCGACTGCAATCTGTCCTGCCTCCAGACCGTAAAGTCTGGCCGGATTGACAGTCAGAGCTCTGAGAACGGTCATCAGGGGCACGCCCCCCTCCCGCACCGCATAGGTATTGACAAGAGCGAACGCTGTCTCCAGGCCAATCATGCCGCTGGGAGCCTGGGCAATGGGAAGCTCCTTCTCTTCCCTGGCATGAGGCGCATGATCAGTCGCAATCATATCGATGGTCCCGTCACGCAGTCCCTCAATCAGCCCCCGTCGATCTTCCTCGGTTCGCAGGGGGGGATTTACTCTCGCCAATGCCCCTTTGTCTCTGACCAGTTCTTCCGTAGCAGCCAGATGCTGAGGCGTCACTTCTCCATAGACACAGATTCCCTCTCTCTTGGCCTGGCGCAGGATATCGACGGTCACCTTCGAAGAAATATGCTGGATGTCCAGTTTGGCTCCAACCTTACGGTTTAACATGACGTCCCTCGCCACAAGGACATACTCCGCCTCATCAGAGGCGCCTTCCAATCCAAGCTCCCTTGCGACCGGCCCGGCATTTACTCCCTGACTCCCGATCAGAGCAGGATTCTCCTCATGCAGAGAGATGGGAACATCAAACATCTTCGCTTGGATCAACGCCTCCCTGAGCAGCTTCTCGTCCGCAATCGGGATCCCGTCATCGGTGAAGCCGACCGCGCCGGCCCCATAAAGGGCGGCGAAATCGACCAATTCCTGCCCCCGCATCCCCTTGGTCACGTTGGCCGTCTGCAGGACGTGGATGGGCAGTTTCTCCTCCCTCTCAATCAGTTCCTCCAATACCGCAACCGAATCAACCGAGGGGCTGGTATTGGCCATACAGATCACAGTCGTGTACCCGCCGGCTGCGGCAGCCGCCGCGCCGGTCACAATATCCTCCTTATAAGTCAGACCAGGATCCCTGAAATGCACATGCACGTCGACGAAGCCCGGCGCCACAAGCTTACCCTCCAAATCAATGATTTCATCAAAATCCATATCCTCATAAAAGAGGCTTCCGACCGGAGCAATCTCTGCAATCCTGCCCTGATCATCAATGACAAGATCCCGCTCATCGTCCAATCCGCTGGCCGGATCCATCAAATGTCCATATCGAAGTAACTTCATCCTCCACTCCTCTCAGACTCACTCCAGGATTTTCCGCTTCATTCCTGCAGCACCCCAGCGTCTCAAACAGCAATCCAAAACAGTAGAATGCACACCAGGAAAAGCATATTCCCTGATGAACTGATTCTATTTTACTACGGCTCGCTATGGCTGGGGGAAGAGAAAACCGAAAAACGCGCATCCCTGTTTGATGGATGGCCGTACTCTCGATCAATTGCCTGCGCACTGTTTCACATCGCTTTATTTCTGCTATAATAAAACTGCTGTTTTGCGAAAGGAGATCGTCCCATGGCACAGGATAAGCAAAAAGCAATCGAGCACGCCGGCAGAATCAACGCAAATATCCTTCGCATGATGTCTGAGGTCAATGAACTCGGAATTGAGATTGCCTATAATGGAGCCCTGGACGGTGCTCCCGACTGGATTGACCACTGCCTGGATGCCCTGGAAACCGCCAGCGATATCTTAGAGCAGAATCTGGATCTGGACAATTCTGTTGCCTTTGGTGATCTGGATGAAGAAGGGAAGGAAAGCAAATGAAAAAGAAACTACTGACATTACTCCTATCGACCGCTGTCGCTGTCACCGCCCTGACCGGCTGCGGCGCCAAAAAGGCGGATCAGGCCGCGGACCAAAAGGCAAACAGCCAGAACCAGCAGACCGATCAGAAGGACAAACAGGATGCTTCTAAAGATGCCAAACAGTCCTCCGGCGCCATCAAGACCATTGGCAGCGGTTCCACCCGCGTCGGTTCTCTGCTTGGCCCCACCTCCATGGGTCTGGTTGACATGTTCCATAACACGGAGAACAATCACTCCAAGGGATCCTATACCTTCACCCTGGCCTCACAGCCGACCGATATTGTCTCCAAGGTAGCCTCCGGCGATTTAGATATCGCTCTGGTCCCCGCCAATCTGGCTGCCACCCTCTACAACAAGACCAAGGGCGGCGTCAATGTCATTGACATCAACACCGGCAATGTCCTCTACTGTGTGACCGGCGACAAGTCCGTCAAGTCCATCAAAGATCTGGCCGGCAAGACCGTCTATACCACCGGCCAGGGCGCTTCTCCTGAGTATGTTCTCAAGTATCTTTTGGAGAAAAATGACGTCAGGGATGCCAAACTGGAATTCAAGTCCGAGGCCACCGAGGTTGCAGCCGTCCTGGCTCAGGATTCCAATGCCATCGCTGTTCTCCCCCAGCCTTTCGTCACGGTTGCCGAGACCAAGAATAAGTCCCTTTCAACGGCATTTTCTCTGGGCACCTCCTGGAGCCAGGTCTCTGACTCCTCCCTTGTGACCGGTGTTACCATTGTTCGAAAGGACTTCCTCAAAGATCACGCCGACGCTGTCAAGACCTTCATGGAGGAGCACTCCGCTGCTGTTGAGTCCGTCAACAATGATCCCGACTCCGCCAAGCTGGTCAGCGATTACGGAATCATTGAGAATCCCACCATCGCTGCCAATGCCATCCCCCACTGCAGCATTGAATCCGTCGTCGGCCAGGAGATGAAGACTTCTCTCTCCGGCTATCTCAAGGTTCTCCACGACGCCAATCCCCAGTCTGTCGGCGGCAGCCTGCCCGCGGATGACTTCTACTATCTGGCTTACTGATGCCGGCAGGCGCAGATCCGGTTCACATTTCCATGTTCTGTTCCCTGGCTTCCTGCTCTTCATTCCGTCATCTACAGGGACGTGAGGATCAGGGATCCCAGCATACAGATCACGGCAATTACAATGAACGCTCTTGCGGAAGTTGTCATAAGGCCCTCCTCTCTGTAACTAGCTATGTTATAGCGGGGAGGGCTTAAATCTACCTTAAAATCGCGTCCGCTTTTTAGGGCGGCAAAGAGTTTTCCTTGTACTGTCATGAAGCATTTGAAAAATCCGGAATTCTCATCATAAAATAGACCCATGAAAAAACATTCTATCCTGCGCAAGGCAATCTATATCTTTATCTGGCTTCTCCTCTGGCAGGCGGCAAGCCTGATGATTCACAATGAGATCCTTCTGGTCGGTCCTCTTTCTGCCGGAAGGGAACTGGTTCGCCTGTCTGCAAACCCCATATTCACCAAAAGCGTCTTATTCTCTCTCCTGCGAATCGCGGGGGGAATCTTTCTCGGCAGCCTGCTGGGCCTGTCGGCTTCCTTCGCTTCCTGGCGAAGTCATCTGGTTCGAGACTTCCTCTCCCCTTTTGTCACTATGATCAAGGCTGTGCCTGTAGCTGCCTTCGTCATTCTCCTTCTGATCTGGTTCGGAAGTGACAATATCGCCCTGGTCATCAGTCTCTTAGTGACCTTCCCTATTCTCTATATCAACAGCCTGCAGGCTCTGGATGCTCTGGATCCGCAGATGCAGGAAATGGCTGCGGCTTTTCGTCTTCCCCGCTTCAGCCGACTGCGCTACATTCTTCTGCCCGAAAGTCTCCCCGCTCTGCTTTCCGCCTTCTCCTTAGCCATCGGCATGGGGATCAAGTCCGGCGTTGCCGCCGAAGTCATCAGCCAGACATCTCTCTCCCTGGGCAATGCCCTCTATCGGTCCAAGATCTACCTGGAGACCGGTCAGCTTCTGGCCTGGACCGCCGTCATCATTCTCCTCTCCTGGCTCCTGGAAAAGGGCTGGATTGCCTTGCTCCGGGCAATCATCCTACCGAAGCAAAGGAAAATGCATGCAAGTCCTTTTCCCTCATTCGATCCCCCCTCCCGCAAGATCCCGTCCGGCGCAGTTAATCTCTATCCCCTCTGTCTGGATCATATTCGCATCGGCTATGAAGATCTGACTATCCTGGAAGATTTCTCCTATTCCTTTCTCCCGGGCAGGACCTATGTTCTGACCGGACCCTCCGGTTCCGGCAAGACCAGCCTCCTTATGGCTATATTAAAAAAAGCCGGACACGCCGGCATTGTCTTTCAGGAGAATCGTCTTGTCTTAGACTTCTCCGCAGAAGATAATCTCCGCCTGCTTGATCCCGCGCGCATCAGCCGACCGGCCGCCGCCCGTCTCCTGGCTCCTCTCTTCGACTGTGAGGATTTCCACCCGGAGATCCCCGTCTGTGATTTCTCCGGCGGCATGCAAAGACGGGTGGCGATTGCCCGAGCCTGCATCTCGGCCGCCCCTGTCCTCCTCTTCGACGAGCCCCTGACCGGGCTGGATCAGAAGAATGCGCAGAAAGTCCTGCACTATATTTCGAATATGCGATCCGGCAGAGCAGTCATTTTCACCGCCCACAGAGCAAATCTGCTGCGGGAATATTTCCCTGATCTGGTGGAGATTGCCCTGCCCGCACATGAAGCTATTCCGTGATGGTCAAACAGATCTCCCGTATCCTCCTCTCCTGTATCTGACGATCATCTCTTCCTGAGCGAAGGTTCCTCCGCGCGTCTGACAGAGGATCCTCCGAGCATCTGTGATTCTTTGACAGACAGACTGCATTGACTGACAGAATCCATCCGACGAACTGCGTCAGAAAACATCGAGGAAAATCAGCAGTCCGATCACAACCAGTACCAGGCCGCCGAAAACAGCTGCCTTATCCGCCAGTTTCATTCCAAATCTCCTGCCGATCAAGACTCCAGCCGCGCAGATCAGGAAGGTCACCAGAGCAATGATCAGGGATGCCGCGAGGGACTTGACCAAGCTGAAGGAAGCGAAGGCGAAACCGGTCGAGAGGGCATCTATGGATGTGGCAATTCCCTGCATGGCCAGACTGATCCCTGACAGCTCCTCTGCTTCCTGATCCTCCTGCCTATGAATTCCCTCCCAGATCATCTTAATGCCGATATAGCCCAGAAGAAAGAGAGTAATCCAGGGAATCGCCTTCTCAAAAGCCTCGAAATACCGGACAAGCATGTGCACTGCAAGCCAGCCCAGCATAGGCATAAGAAACTGAAAGAAGGCAAATGTCCCCGCAATCTTTCCCATACTGCCCCGGCTCATGTGCGGGCAGGCCAGACCATTGGCCATGGAGACCGAAAAGGCATCCATAGCCAGGCCTACACCCAGAGCCGCGCTCTGAACGACAAACAGAAATCCCATATTTTCTCCCATAAATCCCTGTCCAAAGCATGTGGCTCTGCCCAGGACCTGTCGGTCATAAATCAGACGATCCATTGATGATAATGATCCGCAACCGATCGCTTCTTCATGATTCGTTCGCTGCCAAATGAACCTTAGAATCGTATCACTCTCACAGAGCCCCGGTCAACCTGCCCTTGGATTGCCCATAGGATTTCGACATGCCGCAAATGCTTTCATCCGCGGGATATTCTGTTATTTTTTTATCAGATGCATATGCAAAGATACACGTATATCTCATTTCATCGAGACTCCTATGCTATAATGCAGTTAGGTTTAGATTTTATGGGAGGAGACTTATGGTTAAGAACGATCAGAATATCAACTCGCTCAAGCACCATATTATGGAGGAAATCGCCAGACTGGCCTGGGCTGATCAATTAACTCCGGAGAACGAGGAGAAGGTGACCTATGAGATCAGCCCCGGTCCCAAGGCCAAATACCGCTGCTGCGTCTACAAGGAGAGAGAGATTGTCCGGGAGCGCATCCGCCTGGCCAAGGGCCTCTGCCCCTCTCCCAACCGCGAGAGCAACAATATCATTCAGGTCATTGACCCGGCCTGCGACGACTGCGCCATGCAGACCTATACCGTCACGGACAACTGCCGCTTCTGCCTGGGCAAGGCCTGTATCAATTCCTGTAAGTTCGGAGCGATCAGCGAGGGAGACCTGCGCATGCACATCGACCCGGCCAAGTGCAAGGAGTGCGGGCAGTGCGCTAAGAACTGCCCTTATGAGGCCATTGTTCACCTGACCCGTCCCTGCAAGAGGGCCTGTCCGGTCGGAGCCATCACCTTCGACGAGTACGGATTCTGCAAGATCGATGAGGAGAAATGCGTCTCCTGCGGTCACTGCATCCACTCCTGTCCCTTCGGCGCCATCGGTTCCAAGACCTATCTGGTCCAGATCATCAAGGCCATTAAGGCAGGCAAGGAAGTAATCGCCATGTGCGCACCCGCCACCGAGGGGCAGTTCGGCGAGGAAATTACCATGGCTTCTCTTCGCAATGCTCTGAAGGAAATCGGCTTCTCCGACATGGTTGAGGTCGGCCTTGGCGGCGACATGACAGCTGCCTATGAGGCTCTGGAATGGTCTGAGGCCCGCAAGGAGGGCCGCAAGATGACTACCTCCTGCTGCCCGGCATTTATCCGCATGCTGCAAAAGCACTTCCCCGACCAGTACAAGGAGAATATGTCCTCGACGGTCTCCCCCATGACTGCTGTCAGCCGCTATCTCAAGGCCACCCATCCCGGCTGTGTGACGGTCTTCATCGGACCCTGCATCGCCAAGAAAGCGGAGTCACAGGATACCTCCGTTCCCGATACCGCCGATTGGGTCATTTCCTATGGAGAATTCCGCGCCCTGCTCCGCTCCAAGGGAGTAGAACCCAAGCCGGTTGACGATCCCTATCAGGAGGCCTCGATCTGGGGCAAGCGCTTCGCCAGCTCCGGCGGCGTTGCCAACGCTGTTATTGAGTGCATGAAGGAGCGGGGCGAGGACACTGACGACATTAAGCTTATGCGCTGCGCCGGCGGTGACGAGTGCCGCAAGGCTCTGACCCTGCTCAAGGTGGGCAAGCTGGACGCCGATTTCGTCGAGGGGATGGTCTGCCCCGGCGGCTGTGTGGGCGGCCCCTCCAAGCACAAGACGGAGATGGAGATCAACAAGGCCCGGGCCGCCCTTTTGCACAAGGCGGACGACCGCAAGGTTTTGGAAAATCTGAAACACTATCCCATGGACAAGTTCTCCATGCACCGGGACGGACATATGTGAGCGGCTCCTTCATTACGGCCCATAGCCCCATGAACCGCAACACAGTCCCATAAACCACAACAATGAATTCATGCTTCCCGCGTATTTCGAGTCTTCCATGAGCGTGAATGGAATGGAAAAGGGGAGGATATTCAGCCATTGACAGGCTGAATATCCTCCCCTTTTATGCTATGGTTTTGGGTCTCCCGGGTTCGTTGCTGCCCGGTCAGTTATGAAAATTCTCTTTGAGGACAAGCTCATCTTTTATTTTCTGGAATTCTTTCTCCCAGTCTTCGGAAGAAGCCTGCGGATTTTTCTGATAGAATTCCTCCTCCAGATCCCGATTCATCTTCTCGATTGGAAGCTGCTTCTGATACACCTTCTTTTGATACTCCCAATACTGGTCTTCACTGTCGAACTGCTTCAGAATCGCCCTATAAATCTGTACGGACTCCGGCGAAACATTTGCCGAATGAAAGTTTTCTCTCATTTCATCAATATATTTCTCCAGCTCACCATCAGACACATCGTAGTTCTTTCGGATCGCCTCATGGTAGAGACTGTTGAACTCCTTACAGTAGACCAGAGCACTCTCGCTTGCCTCTTTCTCTCCCAGACCTGTCGCTAAATAGAATTTCCTGCTCTGCTCATATTGATCCCTTTGAACAGACACGTGTTCTCCTCTCAGGAGGATCTCTCCTGTGTCTCCTTCTTCGATATTTCGACGAAGTGTCTTCGCAAAATCCCCTACCTTTGCAACAGAGAAAAAATCATCACGACTCGCAATAACAATGCCTCCAAAAAGCAAACATCCAATCAGAATTCCTGGCAAGATATACTTCTTACACTTCATGATCTTCTCCCCTCCCTCCTTCAATGTGTCCACAGTGACATTGTTGTGCTTATTGTTCTAATGGGAACAATACTTCCATTACAATGAACCGACGCGTTCATCAGTCCTTTAACATTTGTTTTCCTGTCTAGTAAAACCTTATCCGTATTTTTATAGCATGAGCAAAATTGCCATGGCGAGCCATACATGGCCTGTTGCTGTGACCATACAAGAAAAGTTCTTCCATTAGAATGTCTGACCACCCCATCTCTACTATATGGCGCTGAGGTCGCATATGCTCTTCTAAATAAAATACTACGCTCGCGACTGTAAAACTGCGTATCTCTCCCCCATTTCCGATGATATTCGGTGTAACGAATCCTGATCGTTGCACTTGCCCATCCTCCTCCTGGAACAGCAAACAAAAATGTTTTCTCATTTCCTGCAAATTTATAATTTTCTGCTTGAACCGGAATACAAGCAAAAATCGGAATCATCAAAAACAATACCAGGCATAACTTACAAAGTTTTTTCATCATAACTTGACCTCCATGACTTTAGAAATCAGTTCATAAACTCCAAAAGTTACCATTTTGTTGTTGACTAATTTCCTCTTCTAGTTCTTCTCATACCTCCTTTCTACAAAGTCCCTCCACAACAAAGACCGATCGCCTTCCCTATTTATACATCTATGATGATTTGTATATTGCTTTTTCTTTAAAATAGCATCTATTTGTTTTTTTGTAAAGTAATATAAAAAATGTATTTTTCACAAACATATAAAAAATGTTTTTTGCAAACTACGAACTACGATTTATGAAACATACTCTTTCGCTTTTATCTAGATATGCTGGTTTTCCTCTTTATACAGAAATCAAATATGGAATGCTCGTTACGCGAGCATTCCATATTTATAAAATAAAAAGAGGGATATCCTGCCATCTCTGACCGGCATATCCCTCTTTGTCATTTATAATTCCTTTGTCTGTCCGGCCTCCTGAAGAAAAGACCGTTCCTAACTTTTCCTCTGCATCATCCCTGTGGCATATCAGCTATGCACATCCTTCCCTTACAGATGCAGCACCCGGTCCGCGATCTCGGCTGTCCTTCCCTGGTTCCAGAACTGGGTGCCGATATAGCCGCAGGTCCTTCTGGCCACATGCATCAGAGCCTGATCGGTATTTCCGCAGTTGGGACATCTCCAGATCAGCTTGCCTGTCTCATCCCTGACAATCTGAATCTCCCCGTCGAATCCGCAGACCTCGCACATATCGCTCTTGGTATTGAGCTCCGCATAGACAATCGTATTGTAAATGTGCTTCATGACTGCCAGCACGGCAGGGATATTGGACTGCATATCCGGGACTTCGACATAGCTGATGGCCCCGCCCGGAGACAGTACCTGGAATTCGGCCTCCTTGGACAGCTTGTCGAAGGCATTGATCTCCTCTGCCACATGGACATGATAAGAGTTGGTGATATAGTTCTTATCCGTGACATGAGGAATCTTGCCGAAGCGCTTCTGCAGGCACCTGGCGAACTTGTAGGTAGTGGACTCCAGAGGCGTCCCGTAAACAGAGTAGTCAATGTTCTCGATCTTCTTCCACTCGTTGCACTTGTCGTTGAGCATCTGCATGACGGCCAGGCCAAACTCTTTTCCGGCGTCAGAAGTATGAGAGACATGCCTCATATAGAAGACGCACTCCGCCAGTCCCGCATAGCCCAAAGACATGGTGGAATAACCGTCATAGAGAAGCTTGTCAATGGTCTCCCCGGGCTCCAGACGGGCCAGGGCGCCGTCCTGCCAGAGAATGGGCGCCACATCCGATGGCGTTCCCAGAAGACGCTCATGGCGAAGCCGCATGGCCCTGTGGCAGAGATCCAGCCGATCCTCCATGATCTTCCAGAAGAGCTCTTCGTCTCCTCCAGAGGAGCAGGCTGCATCGACCAGATTGATGGTGACAACTCCCTGATTGAAGCGTCCATAGTACTTGTGCTTCTTCTCATCGTAATTGCCGGCCTTGCCGATATTGCCAACCCCGGCATCCGTAAAGCGGTCCGGTGTCAAAAAACTCCGGCAGCCCATGCAGGGATAGACATCTCCCTTGTACTCAAGCATCTTCTTCTCGGAGATATAATCGGGCACCATGCGCTTAGCGGTGCACTCCGCAGCCAGCCTGGTCACATAGAAGTACTTGCTGCCCTCCTCCACATTGTCGTCCTGCAGGACATAGATGAGCTTGGGAAATGCCGGCGTAATATAGTTGCCTCTGCGGTCCTTGATTCCCTGGATTCTCTGGCGGAGCATCACCTCAATGACCATAGCCAAGTCATCACGCTGACGGCCTTCAGGTACTTCATGCAGGTACATGAAGACTGTGACGAAGGGAGCCTGACCGTTGGTGGACTGGAGGGTAATCAGCTGGTACTGGATGGTCTGGCAGCCGGACTCAACCTCCTTGCGAACCTCTTTCTCCACCAGCTCGTTGAACTTATCCTCAGAGATCTCAACACCGGCCTCTGCCAGTTCCTCACTCAGACGGTTTCGAATCTTCCTGCGGCTGACATCGACAAAGGGCGCCAGGTGAGACATAGTGATGGTCTGTCCGCCATACTGGCTGGATGCCACCTGGGCCACGATCTGCGAAGCGACCGTGCAGGCCGTCGCGAAGCTGTGGGGCGTGTCGATATGGGTGCCGGAAATGCAGGTCCCGTTCTGCAGCATATCATCCAGGTTCACCAGACAGCAGTTGTGCATATGCTGGGCGAAATAATCGGCATCGTGAAAATGAATGATCCCGTTCTTATGGGCCGCCACAATATCTTCCGGAAGCAGATAGCGGTTGGTGTAGTAGCGGGACCACTCCCCGGCCATATAGTCACGCTGGACAGACAGAACGGTCGGGTTCTTGTTGGAGTTCTCCTGCTTGACCTCCTCATTCTCCCGCTCGACAACACCGGCGATCTTCTGATCGATTGCGCTCATCTTGCGCATCTCGTTATGCTTGTAGCGATAGGTGATATAGAGACGGGCCACCTTGTGCTTGCCGCTTCCCATGAGGGCGTCTTCCACCTTATCCTGGATCTCCTCAACTGACAGGTCGCGACCGGTATTCTCGGCATCCTTCATAATGCCGTAAGCCATACCTGCAATCTCGCCCTCAGTCAGCCGCTCAGAGACAATTCCCTCCTCGTTATTGGCTTTCTGAATCGCCTTGATGATCTTGTCCAGATCAAAGGGCACGCGCTCCCCGGAGCGCTTCATCACATAGACCATGTGATTGCTCTCATCCATGTTTCCATCCAGACTCTCGTCGTACATTTCTTCCTCCCCGTTTTCGTCCAAAAACTGTATCAATATCATAATCAATTTGTCGTACGAGAATCATTATAGGGGCTTGCCGATTTCTTGTCTATGTACAAGTATCACAAAAAAGCACTAGATATTGTATTCGTTTTTTCTTTTAATACATCATATTCCTATATTGACCTCTTTGTCCTCATATGTTATGTGTCGCATGAATTGTGTGTTAATTTGACGCAATTCTGGATATTGCCTGCTTGAACAGGTATCAATTCTATAGCCATCGCCACAAAAACAGCCACCCGCGCTTGCCTTCGCTCTCGATGAGCATCTGCAAGACAGGTGACTGCTTTCGTTGATGTCATAAAATATACGGCCGATGGGACTTGAACCCATACATCGGAAAGATACAAGAACCTAAATCTTGCGCGTCTGCCAATTCCGCCACGGCCGCCCTTAAGAGGCCTCTCATAAGACCTCCTCTATCGTATTGGATTTTTTCCTATAATTCAATCCCTGCCAGGCGCAAAATCTAGCCGTCAAGAGCAGCTGCTCATCTCCCCGGATCCCTGTCCCCTCAAATTCCCCGGAAGATAAAATTAAACTCCAGCTTCCTGCTGTTGTCGATGCAGTATTCCGGATGTACAAGAGCGCCCCAGCTGTCATCGCCGCCTACCCCCATCTGGGCTCTGGAAATCCGAATCCAGGTCTTATCCACCCGGGGTAGCTCATAGGCGTGCTGGGCACAGTCGATCATATCCGGAGAATAGGGCAGAGCTGAGAAATGGAAGGGACTGTCAGCCATCGCAAAAAGAACGCCATGCCCCTCTGTATCCATACACTCAGCCCAGCGGACGTCAATCTTGTTGCCGCACTCAGAGGGACGCAGATAGCTGGCCATGTTGTCCGCCACCCGATTGGAGAAGAGATCAAGCTTCCCATGCGGACGGTCCGCATAGGTCTCCTGGGGGCCTCTTCCATACCAGCGCAGTTTCTCATAATCGGCTTCCATGGTAAAGAGCAGGCCAAACTCCGGCAGCTGACCGATCTCCGCTGTCGGCTCCACCTCCAAATGGCAAGCCACGCTGCCGTCTGAATAAACCCGGTAGCTCAAAAAGCAGTCCCGGCTCGGGCTTGTGGCCAGGTGATACGTGTAGGTCACTCTGACAGAATCCTCCAGCTCCTCAAATCGATAGTAGTCAGCCGCCCTGCCGTGTTCCTTCATCATAGAGGAAAAGCTGCTGGCGATCTTCCACTGGCCTGACCGGAGGGGCTGCATATTCCCCAGATCATTCTCTGTCATGGGGCGCCAGAAATTAGGGCGGGGAATATCGCAAAAGAGCATTTTATCCCTGTAGCAATAGGAAACTATTCCCCCGAAGCGCCCGGAGAAGAGGACGGAGAAATCCTCTCCGTAAACGCCGGTATTCATCCAGCCCCTGGCGACACGAAGCTTGCTCTTTCCATCTCCAACCAGACGCTGTCTGCCCTGTGGTCGTTTTTTTTCATCCGCATTTTCTTCTTGATTTTTCGCTACAGCTTTGTCAGGCAGGGCTTCGCCGTTTTCCAGTTCACAGCCACTTTTTATCTCACTGCCATCTCCTGACACGCAGCTGTCTTTTGGTGCATATGCCCTCTTCGCCAGCAGGACGCTGCTGTCAAATGCCCCATAGACTCCCTGTCCATAGGCAACCTCGTGTCCTGCTTTGGCCCAGGCTCTGTCCTCCCTGAGCCGGAAAGAAATCTCCTCCACATACTCTCCCTCTTCCTGAGGAATCGGAATCGGAAGCTCGATGGTCTTCTCTGACAGAGGAGCCAGAGACAGCTGCAGGGGCATTTGCGCAATCAGCTTACCCTCCCTCTTGAGCACGGCGACAGACTCGTACGCAGAGAGATCTGTGAAGAGGTTGTCATTGCAGATGGTAACCTGTCTGTCACAAAAGGTCAGCCGGATACTGCTGTAGTTATACTTGACCTCCTGCATCTTGGGGGAGACCTCATGCCCCTCTCCCCCGTAGACAATGCCGTTGCCGGAGAAGGAGTAATCGCAGGGGCGATCGCCGAAGTCGCCGCCATAGGCCTCATAGTCCTCGCCAAAGCGATTCTTAGTCGTAATGGACTGATCTGCGAAGTCCCAGATAAAGCCTCCCTGATAGCGGGGCTCTGTATCCGTCAGATCCGTGTACCTATGCATCGCTCCGCAGGAGTTGCCCATGGCGTGGGCATACTCACAGCTGATGTAGGGCTTATCTGTCTCCTTTAAGGTCTGCCGGATCTGATCCACAGAGTAATACATGGTTGAATAGATGTCTGTCGTGTCCGGATAGCGGCTGTCATGGGTCACTCCCTCGTAATGAACCAGGCGGGAAGGATCCCAGCGCCGAAAATGCTGACTCATCTCATAGAAAACCGAACCGCCGAGAGACTCATTCCCGCAGGACCAGATCAGGATACTGGCATGGTTCTTATCCCTCTCGTACATAGACCTGGCCCGGTCCATCACCATGGCATAGGCCTCAGGCCGGTCTCCGGGAATCGCGGCCGACAGGTCGTTGGCCCCAATTATGATGGACTCCCAGACCCCGTGCGTCTCCAGATTGGTCTCGTCGATCACATAGAGACCCAGCCGGTCACAATAGCGATAGAAGACCGACTGATTGGGATAGTGGCTGGTTCGAACCGCATTGATATTGTTGCGCTTCATGATCAGCAGATCATTCCATATGTCCTCTTTCGAGACTGCCCTTCCCCTGACGGAGCTGAACTCATGCCGGTTGACCCCCTTAAAGACGATTCGCTTCCCATTGAGGCACATGATCCCTTCTCTGAGCTCAAATCGGCGAAAGCCCACCGGCTCCTCAATCAGTTCCAGCAGCTGCCCGTTGGAATCCAAAAGACGGATCTGAAGATGGTAGAGATAGGGATCCTCGGCGGACCAGAGTCTTGGCTCATCCAGGCTCAGACTTGCCCCGCAGCGTCTGATCTCAGCCTTGCCCGCTTTCTCATCCACTGCCTGCGTGCAATCGTCACTCCTTCCACTTTCCCTGTCTGCCCGCGCGCAATCGTCGCTTCGCCCACTTGCCCTGCCTGCCTGCGCGCAGTCGTCGCTCTGTCCACTTGCCCTGTCTGCCCGCGCGCAATCGTCGCTCTGTCCACTTGCCCTGCCTGCCTGCGCGCAGTCGTCACTCCGTCCACTTGCCCTGTCTGCCCTCGC